>JAKCDN010000070.1 GCA_021841795.1 Acidobacteriota bacterium
GAATCTGGACTGGCTGTTTGAGTGAGGGGCAGCGTGCAATGCGCCGCGGCGGGAATGAGACGAGAGCAGGGCGGCCAGGCAGTATCGACATAGAGCAACGACCGGCGTTGGGAGTGAAACGTGCGCCGGTGCAGGGTCGAGGAGGGCCGGTTCTTCGCTCCCGACCGGCAGGACGGAACATTTCTTGCTCACCCCTTGTCGCTCGTCGCGAAGAGAGGCCCGATATCTGCCACCCCTCGCTCCGCGGACTGAGCAAAAATGGCCTTCGTCGCCGACCATCGCTCGATGTCGATACCGCCTAAGGCGCCTGCGGAGCCGGCGAGTCGTGGCGCGCCAGCAGCCGTGCCGCTTCCTGGTCGGTGATGTGCAGAAAGCTGCCGTGCTTGGAGTATAGGGGCAGGGAGGTCATGGCGGTGATGTCATGCCAGTGCTTCCAGTCGGTGGTGGCAACGGCCTCATAGCGAGCGTGCGGAGCGCGATAGTGGTCGTAGAAGACGATGAACTGGCGGCCGACCTGGATTGCCGATGGGCCTTCCGACCAGCTCTCGTTGATCGGTCCGGAGATACTGCGCCACGGACCTTCAAGCGCAGGCCCGGTGGCGACACGCTCCTGAAAGGTGAGGGGATCGTTGGTCTGCTGCTTGAAGATGAGGCGATAGGGGCCGGTTTTGGCGTGAAAGATGGTAGCGTCAATGACGACATAGCCGGGGTCGAAGAATATCTTCGGTTTCGAGAAGGTGCGAAAGTCGGGCGTCATCGAAAACCAGATGCGATTCCCGTCTTTTGAATTCTTCATGGAACTCGACCAGATCAGGAGCCACTGTTTCTTTTTCGCGTCCCAATAGGTTTCCGGCGCCCAGACGTTGTTCACCGCCGGGAAGTCCGCCATGATGGGGATGTCGCTCTGCTGCGACCAGGCGAGCAGATCGGGCGACGAGGCGCAGCCGAGCGAATCGCCGCGCCAGTTCCAGGTCCACACCATGCGGAAGATGCCGTCGGACCCGCGCGTGAGGAAGACATCGCGCATGAGTTCGCCGGTCTGCGAAGGCGCTACCCAGGGCCGGCCGTCGTTCAGCGGCGTGTAGTGGTAGCCGTCGCGGCTGAGCGCAAAATAGATGCCCTGATTGCCCGGTTCCTTGAAGTAGATGAAGAGCCATGCGCCGGTCTGATGGGCCGCAGCGCGTGAGGCCTCAGCTTGAGGATGCGTGGGGGCCTGCGCGGGCACTGAATGGCTGCCGGCGCAAAGCGTGAGCAGCGCCGCGGCAAGACAGGCGATGAGATTGCGCTTCCCGTTCATTGCGCCTCCGCAAACGAGGCGTCAACGAGGGTCTTGCCGCGCCAGTGCGACACGGCGGTCTGTTTTCCGGCAGCATTGAAGAGCCGCCACGTCCAGGCGTCATCGGCGCTGAAGTCTTTTTGCCACTGGATGGAGCCGTTGTCGCGATAGAAGAGCTCACGGCCGGTCTGCCGGCCGAGATGAAAGTCTGCCGTCCACTGCTTTGCGCCGCTCTCAAAGTAGAAGGTCTGCGTCCCTTCGAGCAGAATGCGCCCGTCACTGGCGCGCGCGACGCCCCACTCGGCCCTGAGTTTGCCATTGGGCCACTTCTCGACATGCTTTGTGACCGCGCCACTGGAAAACGGCGCGGCGGATGCGGTTTCGCTGTCGGAGAGCGCCCAGGCCTCGTTCAATTCGATCTCGTAGTTGACGGTGTTTTTCGAGGTGACGATGTGAATGATGCCGTCGGGGCCCTGCGTGGCGGTTACGTAGCCAACGGTGAGAATGTCAGCGGGCAGGCGCTTCTGTTTCCATGTTCGGCCGTCGTCACTGGAGAGCGCAATATAGGCGCCGTCCTTGTGCAGGTGTTTCTGATTGTGGGGATTGTAGTCGGCGACGAAGAACAGGCGGCCGGAGGCGAGGCGAATGACGCTGGGCCGTTCGCCGCTGGCCAGGGGATCGAAGGGCGTCCTGGACTTGATCCAGGTTTTGCCGCCGTCGGAGCTGGTGGCGAGGGGCATGCGGCCGTCGATGTTGGAGTTTTTTCCGCCGAAGCCGAGGAGATCGCCATTGTTGGCGATCACGATCGTGGTGTGGCGGCCGGCGGTGCGTCCGCTGGTGTCGTACCAGGATTTGCCGTTATCGCGGGTGGCCCATACGGCCGAGATGGAGCCATTGCCATCGGCGTCGCGGCCGGTGGAATCAGTGGGGATGTAGATAGTGCCGTCTTTTGCGCGCACGATGGAGTTGATGGGCTGCGAGACATAGCGGCCGATGGGCGCGGCAAAGCGAGGGAACTCGACCGGCGCCCAGGTTGCGCCGTTGTCCGTGGAAGTAGTGAAGGCGAAGGGCGGGGCGCCGATGAGGCGCGGGAAGCCGAAGAAGAGCCAGAGATGGCCGTGGTCATTCCAAAAGACAGGCGCGGCACAGGCGGCGTCGGCGAAGTCCGGCCACGGCTCGGGCATATCCCAGTCTTCGGCGCCGGCGCGGCGGCGCATCACCATGACGGTCTGGTCAGGGTCATCTTCCTTATTGGGCGTGTTGTAGTAGGCGGCGACGACGTCGCCGTTGGCGAGCACCTGCACCGCGGAGTTGTGATAGTTGATGCCGAGGCCGGGCGCAAGCCCCGCGCGCCAACCGATATCGGGCATGGACTTTCCGTTGAGATTGGGAAAGAGCTCGTGTACGTGATAGAAGGGCTTTTCGGGATCGGGGCCAGCGGTGAGCTGAACCGGCGTCTGCTTGACGTCAGTGAAGAAGAAGAACCGCTCCGCAGGCGAGGGGTGCGGCGCGAGGCTGGGCGCCTGGACGACACGGAAGCCGATGTTTCCGCTCTGCGATGCGTAATCCGGGGCCATGCCGGCGCGGTTGGCGGAACGCATGAAGTAGGGAGCAGTGGCGGGATAGGATTCGCCGGGTTTTGATTTTCTGAAGTCGAGGCCGCCGCCGCGGACGACGCGAAAGTATCCATGCGCAGGGCCGGTGGGATCGGTTTGGGCGACGGAGGGATAGGGTCCGTACCAATCGGCGACCCACTCCGGAGCGCCCTCGCCCATGACCACGCCCCAGGCGTTGGGCTGACCGGGCCTGGGCGGGGTATCGCCGGTGAAGAATGGCGTGGTTGAGCCGGCGCGCTCGACGTACTCCCACTCCGCCTCAGTGGGCAGACGGTAGGACTTGCCGGTCTTCAGTGAGAGCCAGGCGCAGAATGCGACGGCCTGGTTGTAGCTGATGCCCGCGGCGTAATCGGGATAGGCGGGGACCGGTTTGTAGGCGGGATCGAAGGCAAGGAACTCTTTTGCGGTAACGAGATGGGTGGCGATGGCGAAGGGATGGGAGATGGTGACGCGATGCCGTGGAACCTCGTCAAAGTCGCCATGCGCGGGCCGCGCGGACATAACGCCGAAGCCATTCACAATGGCAGGCGAGAGGGTGGCGTCATCAGCGCCCATGACGTAGGAGCCGGCAGGAATGCGCGTAGTCGGGATGGGGGGCGCAGACTGGGCAAACGGCAATCGGGCAGCGGAGACAACGGCGCAGAGTGTGATGACTCGGAAGGCGGCAAGCACGATTCGAACTCCCTTGTGGGTGGGAATGACATTCCGGTAAAGCCAACAGACATGCGCCTACTCCGGTGGTGTGAACAGCCGGAGGTGCGGACGCCCGAGGCGGAGCCGGCCAGGAAACCGGCGCTATGACCGCTGCTTAATGCGGCAGCTCGGCTTTGATGGGGCCGAGCGTGGCGCGAGCGGCAATCATTTTTCCGTCGACGAAGAGCATAAGACCGCGGCCGCGCCTAAAGTGCGAGCCGTTCTGGTCATAGACGATGGCGAGCAGATGGCCATGGTAGGGAAGGCCATCGAGAGCAAAGTAGGTCCAGGCGCCGACCGGCAGGAGCGGGTGGATGTCGATGGTTGCGTCGGCGCGGGGCCTGAGGCCGATGAGCCCGGTGATGAGGGGATCGGCGAATCCGGAGTGGTTGTAGTAATTGCCGCGGCCCACCTGCTTGTTTTTGGCGATCAGCATGTTTTTGGCGATCCACTCATCGGTGTCGGCGTCGAGATCTTCGTCGATCCAGTCGATGGTGCGGCCGGTCGGCAGCTTCAGGTGCATCGACAGCACGTAGTTGGCGAAGAGCTGATAGTACTGCTGCCTGCCGATGTTGTCTTGAGCGGGCCCGTCGAGGAGGCCGGCCAGCGCCAGCAGGGTTTGGGTCGTGGCGTAGGGCCAGGAGGGGCCGTTCCAGGTGCACTGATCGTCCGAGGCGAAACGGAAGCGCGGGCTGCGGCGCTCGGCGGTTGTGGGCCCGAAGCTGCCGGCGAAGCCTTGCGGATCAAAGAGCTGCTTCCAGGCGATGTCGTGGCCAGGGGTGGGCGTGTAGAACTGCCATGGGATGTAGCCGATGAGCTCGCGCACGCCGGAGAATTTCAGCTGCGTGCCGGGGTCCTTGAATCGCTTTTCCCTGCGAATGCCGGAGTCGGCCGCGGGGGAGAGGTCTTCGTAGAAGCCGTCCTTTGGATTCCAGAGCCTGGTTTCGATGAGATTCTCGAGGGTATCAGCTTTGGCGCGGTATTGGGCCGCGATCGGGTGCTGATTCAAGGCGCGGGCGAAAGCGGCGATGGCACGCGCATCGGCCAGCATATAGCTATTGAGCGGGGTGCGGTAGCCGTCGCCGCCAATGGATTTTTCCATGGCGTCACGGGTGTCGATTTGCCAGTAGAGGCCAATGGCGGGATCGAGGTGATCGTCCCAGGCCTTGTAATTCGCGATGAGATCGGGAAGCAGATCCTGGCCGAGTTTTGCATCGCCGGTGGCGAGCGTGACCTGGCGGACGCTCTCAGCCCAGGGGAAGCTGTAAGCGCGCGGCCTGGCCTCCGGCGAGGCCCAGAAGCGAGCATAATCCTCAGCGATTTTGCGGTCGCGCAGCCAGCGCGCTTCGCCGAGATGGAAAGACGCCGCATCGGGCAATACGCCGTTGTACGGAAGGTCGGGGCGGTGTGTCCACTCGGTGATGAGGTAACCGAAGTCCGGTGTCGTCTCGACGTGTTTCTCGAACGCGTACCAGCGGAAGTAGTACATCTCTTCGAACTGCTTGTTGGAGGAGTCGAAGAGCGGGACGTTGGCGGCGATCCAGGGCCACTCGTCCGCGGTGGCGTTGCCGGTGGCATCGCGCTCGTCGCGGGCAAACTGGAGGGCGTAGTGGCGGTAATCGTCAGGGTGGAGGACGGTAAAAGGCAGGCGCGGCGTGCTGGTCTGCGCGGTTGCGGCGGAAGCGAGAGACGCGAATGCGAGCGAAATGGAAAGTAGAGTTTTCACTGCGGAAGCACCGTACATGCGATTCGGGTTCGGTTTGGGGCCGTCCTGGATGGATGCGCGGCCGCGCGGACCAGGAGCGGCAAGCGCAAGATCGGCGGCCGGCTTGCGCCCGCCGTGGCGGACGCAAGCCGGAGCAGAGGCGCGCGGGTGGAGTGTAAAGAAAGACGGCATGGCAAAACCCTCAGGCGCGGGGCGCTGCGATGGCATCTGCGGCGTTGATGGCCTGGCGCTGGAGAATTTCGCGGGCATCGCCCAGCCAATCTCCAGCCGCCTGCTTGAGGCACGAGATGTCGTTGGCGCAATAGAGGAGATCGAGGCCGAGGCCGAGCCATAGGGCAAATTCGTCGGGTGCGCAGGCGGTAGCGACGCATTTGTTGTTCCGGCGGGCGGCGCGGACGATTTTAGCGGCGGCAGCCTGGACGTCAGGGTGCGAAGTCTGCGAGGGCAGTCCGAGGCTGGCGGCGAGATCCGCGGGTCCGATGAAGAGATCAACATCGGCGACGGCGGCGAGCTCGTCAACGCGGTCGAGTCCGGCGCGGCTCTCAATCTGCGCCATCAGGCAGAGATCGCTGTTAATGCTGCGCTGCTGGGTCACGGCGCTTGAAGGAATGCTGTAGCGGAGTGCGCGCGAGACGGAGAAGAAGCCACGGCTGCCGGAGGGAGCGAAGCGCGCGTACTCGCGGAGGCTGTGCATCTGCTCGGGAGTTTCAATCATGGGCACGTCGAGAATGTCGGGCCCGCACTCGGCGCCTTTGAGGACGTTTTCGCGGCTCACATCGGGGATGCGGAGCATGGTTAACATGCCTGTACCGGCGGCCATGCGGCAGAGGTCCGCGGCCTCGGCGAAGGTGATGTGTCCGTGCTCCATCTCGATCCAGATGGCCTGGTAGCCGAGATGCGCGCAGATCTCAAGAAAGATCGGGTCATAGAAGTAGACGGCTGCGCCGAGGAGGGTTTTGCCGCCGTTGGCTTTAACTGCTTGCTGTAAACGATTCATTGCGTATCTCCTAGTTCGACGGACTGAAGGCCGGATTGCCTGCGAAGAGCGAGCCAGCCCCAGAGGGTGTGCTGAGAAGCGAAGGATTGAGGTTGGGGCGAAAACGCTGCGAAAAGGAGTCCTGTAGCCAGGAGCAGCAGATTGCCAAAGGCGCCGATGGTGTATTCACTCCACGGGTAGTTGAAGCGATGGAGATTAAGCAGTTTGCCGCCATCGAGGGTGAGGGTGGCGTAGGCGGTGAAGAGAAGGTTGACGAAGATGCCGGCGATGGCAGCGCGGCGGCCGGCTCTGGGAGTAAGAAATGCCAGCAAGAAGAGGCCAGCAAGCCCGCCGGCCACGATGGCGGTGGCGGTGTAGTAGAGGGCAAGAGCCGATCCGTGCGTGGAAGCGAGACGGAGCGCAACCAGGATGGCGAGCAAGCCGCAGAGGACGACGGCAAGTTTGCCGAAGCGCAGACGGCGAGCATCGGAGTGGTGGGGGAAGAAGTGAGAGTAGAAGTCCTCGACGAGGATGAGTCCGAGGCAGTTCAGGTCCGAGGCCAGCATGGACATGGCCGCGCCGAACAGCGCCGCGAGAAAGAGGCCGGCGACGCCGACCGGCATCTGCGAAACCATGTAATAGGGAAAGACCTGATCGGCGCGCGTGATGGAGGAGGGAAGGGCCAGGCCCGAGAGGCGGTAGAAGGCCCAGAGCAGGGAACCGATGAGCATGAAGGCGGTCCAGACGGGCAGGCAGAGGGATGCGCCCAAGGCGATGCCGCGGAGGGCGGAACGGTCAGAGCGGGCGGCAAGGTAGCGCTGTACGACGGTTTGATCGGCGGTGTACTTCTGCAGGTAGAAGAAGAAGCCGTAGAGCACCATGGTCCAGAAGGTGGAACGGGTGAGGTCAAAGCTCATGCTGCCGAGGCTCATTTTGCGATGGATGGCGATGAGGCGGAACATGGCAGCGGGATGGGCGTGGTGCGAGGCGAGGAGAAGGACGATGGTAACGGCGATTCCGAGCCAGAGCAGGAATCCCTGGACAACGTCGGTCCAGATGACGGCGCGGAGGCCGCCGATGAAGGTATAGAAGATGGTGATGATGCCCAGTCCAGCGATGAGCAGCGCAATGGACCAGCCGGTGAAGCCGGCGACGGCAAGGGCGAGCAGATAGAAGACGAAGCCCATCTTGGCAAAGTGACCGGCGGCGAAGGCGAAGGAGGAGTACATGCGGACGGCGGGACCGAAGCGCTTGCCGAAGTACTCGTAGACGGACATCGAGACGACGTGGCGAAAGAAGGGCACAACCACGGGACCGATGGAAAGGATGACGAAGACGAAGAGGATGCCGGGAACGAGGAGGTTCCAGTCTCCGGCGTAGGCGGCGCCGGGGAATGCGATGAAGGTGACGCTGGTGATGATGGTGGCCAGCAGCGAAAGCCCCGCGGCCCAGCCGGGGACGGATCGCTCGGCGACGAAGTACGCGTCAGTGGTTTTTTGCCGGCCGGCGACACGGATGCCAACGCCAACCAGAAGGACGAGGTAGGCGGCAATGACAAGGGTGTCGGCGAGATGCATCTAGCGATCGCCTCCAGGATTGGCGGGATGGAGCGCGGGGTCGTGGAGGCCGAGTTTTCCCTGTGCCATGGAGACGGCCAGGCGCATGGCGGCTTTCATATTGGCCGGATCGGCCTGGTCGCGGCCGGCGATGTCGAAGGCGGTGCCATGATCGACGGAGGTGCGAATGATGGGCAGGCCGAGCGAAACGTTGACGCCGCCCGTGAAGTCGATGAGCTTCATGGGAATGTGCCCCTGATCGTGATACATGGCGACGACAAGGTCAAATTCGCGGCGGAGGGCGCGCAGGAAAATCGTGTCGGGCGAGTGAGGGCCGGAGCAATCGATGCCGAGGGCGCGGGCCTGCTCGATCGCGGGGGCGATGATGGCGGCATCCTGGGCGCCAAAGAGCCCGTGCTCGCCGGCGTGGGGATTGAGGCCGCAGACCGCGATGCGCGGAGGGCGCCGGCGCATCCAAAGGAGCGCATCGTTGCCAAGGCGGATGGTTTGGAGGATGCGCGCAGGATCGAGCCGGCAGGCCTGCTCGAGGGGGATATGAGTACTGACGTGGATCGTAGCCAGCTTGTCAGAGTAAAGCAGCATGCGGGGTTCGGGCGCGCCGGTCAGCTCGGCGATGTACTCGGTGTGGCCGGTGAAGGCGCGGCCGGAGAGGGTGACGGCTTCCTTGTTGAGAGGAGCCGTTACCATGGCGTCGGCCTGTCCGTTCATGCACAGCGCGACGGCGCGGCGCACGTAAGCGATGGCAGCGAGCCCGTACTCCGCGCGCAATTGGCCGAAGGCGAGCTGGTGGTCAGCGGGCAGCGTGCCGGTGTCAACAAAAGTGCAGGGCAATGTGGAGGGAACGATGCCGGAGAGACGGCCCGGCGCGTCGAGCGCGGCCTGATCCGCGATGAGAATCCATTCGGCGAGTGAGGCGATGGAGCTGTCGCGCAACGCTTTCAAGGCGATTTCGGCGCCGACGCCGGCAGGGTCTCCAATGCTGATGGCGATACGTACAGGGCGGTTCATGCGGCGCCTCGCAGGGTTGACAGGATTTGATTGAAGATTGCGGGCGAGCCGAATCCGCCGGATTTGGTGATGGCAAGGCAGTTTTCGGCGACACCGCCCTGCACAATTCCCCAGGGAATGCCGGGCGCGAGCTGTCCCTGAAGGACGAGAGAATGAGCGCCGAGGACATTGGCGGCGAACAGCGCGGTGTCGCCGCCGGTGAGGATGAGCGCCTGGGGCGCAAAGGAGCGAAAAGCGCCGAGGATACGGGCGGGGTCGCGGCGGCTGTGATGGATGCGCAGGACGCGAACGGTACGGGGACTTCGGCAGTTGATCTTTGCGAGCTGGAGCCTGGTGAGAGGATGGTCCGATCCAACAATGAGCAGCGTGCGGGCCGCGGAGGGAGATGGAGCGCGACGGCGCGGCCGGGGAGCGGTTGCGGCCAGCGCCTGCGCCAGACCCGCCGAGCCCGCAAGCAGGAGACCGGGTATTTTTCCGGCGGAACGAGCGAATGCTTCAAGACTGGATTGGGCGCGGCTGTCACAGAGGAGCACGGGCTTGCCGGTCTCGATTGCAGCAGCGAGATGACTGGGGCGCGCGACACGCTGAATGAGGGCGCGATCACGGGGTGAAAAGAGGCTGACCAGATCAATGTGCGTGATCTGGCCGGCAGCATCCTTAACCTCGAGAATGCCGTTGCGAACGGTGCGGCCCGCGGCCGGAAACGCCGGAGCCAGCAAGACGGCGCGAGCTCCGGAGCCGCGTTGCGCGGCGAGAACCTCCGCGGCAAGAGGGCCGCGCGCGGCGGAGTCGATCTTCTTGAACATCATGGCGCCGGGAAGGCCGGCAAGAGTGTGTGCGACGCGCCTGACGATGCGAGACGCCTTTGCCGGCGGGAGCGAACGAGAGGCGGAATTGAATGCCTGAACGGATTCGGGCGCGGCGAAGGGAGCTGAGTCTCCGAGCCAGACGCGGACCGTGCGCCCCGCGTTCAAGAAGGCTGCGGCGGCGTCACAGGCACCGGTCAAGTCGTCGGCCAGAATATAGATGCGCTCCGGGATCGGTGCGGGAAGAGGGGCCGATTTGATCGATGGAGCTGCAGTAACGGTAGTCATCAAAGCGCCAGTGCTTTATTTTCGAGAGTATACGATTATTTTCTAAATATAGGAATTGGATTTTAGGCACAGGTACGGTTTTGGCAGGATCAAAGCCGAGCCGGCTGTAGAGGCGAGCCTGGAATGCAGGCGGAGGCAGCTCCAATGCTGAGGATTTATGTTCATAAAATCAAGGGTTTAAAGTGGGCTCCGAGGCCGTGTTCTGCGAGCAGGGAGAATCGCCGGTGGGCCAGCTCGCGGTGGCCAACACAGGTTTGAAAGTTGGAATCGGCGCAGCGGTAAGCTCCTCATTTCGGGTAGAGCCGCACGGCAAAGGAACGGAAAAGATGTTCTGTGGCGCCCGTCCTGCGGGTGAGGGGTTAGGGGTGAGGCCTGGAACGAGCATCGGTCCAGGGTACAAGCAAAGAGACAAGCAGAGCCACAAGCGCAGCGGTTGTATCAGTTGCCGCAATGGCCGGTGCGGCC
>JAKCDN010000071.1 GCA_021841795.1 Acidobacteriota bacterium
TTGCGCCGCCCTCGTCCTGTACCTCGCCTCAGGCCGCTCCCGCTACTTCGGCAACTCCGCTCCGCTCCTGTGCGCCATCGTCTGCCTCACCCTCATCATGACCGGCTCGCCCGGCAGCCCCTGGCTCTGGGCGCAGCCATTCCTGCTCACCTTTATCGGTGGCGTGTTTGCCGATGCCTGCGACGGGCCCCGCGGGCGCTGGGCCCTCGCCGCCGCCGGCGCCATTGTGGCGCTGCAGGCCGTGCTCTGCATCCTCAGTCTGCCCGGGATGGTCTAAGGCGATACACCCTGGGCCCGTCCCGCCCGTTGCGTGTCCGCAATCAAGTCCCTGCATCCCCCTTCGCGCTCGTCGCGCTCCCCCTCCCGTTCCTCCTCCTCGTCGCCGCCTTGCCTGCCTGGACCTTGCATCGCTGCGATTTCGTCCGAATCCTTCCTGTAATTAAAAGAAAAATAAAGGCTTATTTCCTCTCGATTACCTTGCTAAGTGCCGGGTCCAACCTCTAAAATAGATTCCAAGAGCTGCGGACCGGCCTCGCTTCTTTCCGGACTTTTTGTCGCCCTCCTGCACGCCCTCGAAAAACACTATGGCAGACGATAAGAATCCTGAGCTTCCTCTCGGCGGCGCTAACCCGCCCAGCGGCACCAACCTCATTCCCATCAACATTGAAGAGGAGATGCGCCGCTCCTATCTCGACTACGCCATGTCGGTCATCATCGGGCGTGCCCTGCCCGATGCCCGTGACGGGTTGAAGCCCGTCCATCGCCGCATCATGACCGCTATGGATCGCGAGGGGCTCCAGCACAACAAAAAGTACTCCAAGTGCGCCGGCGTCGTCGGTGAGTGCCTCAAGAAATACCACCCCCACGGCGACTCCGCTGTCTACGACGCTCTGGTGCGTATGGCGCAGCCCTGGTCGCTGCGCTACCCCCTCGTCGATGGCCAGGGCAACTTCGGCTCCGTTGACGGCGACCCGCCCGCTGCCTATCGCTACACCGAGTGCCGCATGGAGCGCATCGCCGAGGAGATGATGGCCGACATCGAAATGGAAACCGTCGATATGGTTCCCAACTTCGATGAAACCACCACCGAGCCTTCCGTGCTCCCCACCCGCATTCCCGCCCTCATCGTCAACGGCTCCAACGGCATCGCCGTGGGCATGGCGACCAACATCCCTCCCCACAACCTCACCGAGATCTTGAACGCGTCCATCGCCCTGGTCAAGAACCCCAAGGGCGGGCTCGCCGAAGTGCTCAAGCACGTGCACGGGCCCGACTTCCCAACCTCCGGCATTCTCTACGGCCGCACCGGAATCGTTGACTCCTACCGCACCGGCCGTGGACGCTTCCTCATGCGCGCTCGCGTCGCTACTGAGAACGTCACCAAGGATCTCAAAGCGCTCGTCGTCACCGAACTGCCCTACCAGGTCAACAAGGCCTCGCTCTTTAAGCGCATCGCCGAACTGGTTGAAAACAAGGTCATCTCCGACATCGACATCAGCACCGAGCGCACCCGCGACGAAAGCGACCGCGACGGCATGCGGATGGTCATCGGCCTCAAGCGCGGCGCGCAGCCTGAGATTGTGCTCAACCAGCTCTACAAGCACACCCAGCTTCAGGAAAGCTTCTCCATGATCTTCCTGGCCGTCGTCAACGGCCAGCCGCGTGAGCTCGGCCTCGCCGATGCCATTCAGGTCTTCATCGACCATCGCATCGACGTCGTGCAGCGCCGCACCGTCTTCCTGTTGCGCAAGGCGCGCGAGCGCGAGCACATCCTCGAAGGCTACAAGATCGCCCTCGACAACCTCGACGCCGTCATCCGCATCATTCGCGCTTCAAACTCTCGTGCCGACGCCCGCGAAAACCTCTATGCCTGGGGCAAGGGCAAGGACATCGTCGTCAAGCTCGACCGCGAGCCCGGACGCCTCGAGGAAAAAGGCCTCACCCTGCGTCAGGTCGATGCCATCCTCGAACTCCAGCTCTATCGCCTCACCCAGCTCAGCGTCGATGAGATTCTCAACGAGCTCCGGGAGATCCGCTCCAAAATCGCCGAGTACGAGGAGATTCTCGCCAACGAAAAAAGGCTGCGCGGCGTTATCGTCAAGGAGCTCGAAGATATCCGCGACAAGTACGGCGACAAGCGCCGCACTGAGATCGTCGATGAAAGCGCCGAGATTCAGCTCGAAGATCTCATCGCCGACGAGCAGGTTGCCGTAACCGTGAGCCACCAGGGCTACCTCAAGCGCACGCCCATCTCCATCTACCGCCAGCAGCGCCGCGGCGGCACCGGACGCACCGGCATGAAGACGCGCGAGGAAGACTTCGTCTCCCAGCTCATCATCGAATCCACCCACGCTTACCTGCTCTGCTTCACCAATACCGGCCGCGTCTACTGGCTCAAGGTCTATGAGATTCCCGACGTCGGCGCCGCCGGCAAGGGCAAGTCCATGCAGAGCCTGCTCGACCTCCAGCAGGGCGAAAAAGTCTGCGCCATCCTGGGCGTCCGCGATCTCGAGGAAGAAAGCAAGTTTGTCTTCTTCGCCACCCAGAAAGGCACCGTCAAAAAGACCCCGCTCAAGGACTTCTCCAACGTCATGGCCCGCGGCATCATCGCCATCGGCATCGATACGGACGATGAGTTGGTCGCGGCCCGCATCACCGACGGTTCGCAGGTCGTCTTCCTCGCCACGCACATGGGCCTCGCCATCCGCTTTGAAGAAAGCGATGTCCGCTCCATGGGCCGGCCGGCCTACGGCGTGCGCGGCATCGGCATCGTCAAAAACGACTACGTCGTCGGCCTTGCCGTAACCCCCAAGGAGCACGCCGCCGGCGCCTACCGCATCCTCTCGGTCACTGAGAACGGCTTCGGCAAGCGCACCAATGTCGAGGAGTATCGCCTGCAAACCCGCGGTGGCAAGGGCGTCAAGAACCTCTCCGTCACTGACCGCGTGGGCCGCGTCAACTCCATCCAGCTCGTCGACGATAAGTCGGAGCTGATGGTCATCAGCCAGTTCGGCAAGATCATCCGCTGCGACACCAAGAGCATTCGCGCCGCCGGCCGCGCCACCCAGGGCGTCCGCATCCTCAACCTCGAACCCGAAGACAAGGTCGCCGCCACCGTCATCATCCCTCCCGAGGAGCTCAGCGCCAACGGCAACCACGAAAGCGAGCAGGGAACTCTGCTGCAGTAGCTTGGGCGTCAACCGGAGCCATGCGCACGGAGAAGACCATCCGGCGCGTGGCCGATCTCGAAGAGCAGCAAGCCGCGACTCATCGGGTGCCCCAGGTCTCGCTTTGACGCCTGGGAGACCATCAAGTGTCAGCTCCGTTCAACCCGGCTCCAGCTCTCCATTCTCTTTGCGGCGAAACCTGCGCGTCGTCTTGTCCATCGGCTTATCCGGATCACGGACGGCGCCGGCTGGTCCAGATCAACTGTACAGACCGTCTCCGGACGGTAGATTCGCGCTATCCTCGCGCAGCCGCGTCTGCCCTCCCGCCTCGCACATCTCTCCGCGACCAGTAGAGATACACCGGTATCCCCAGCAGCACCAGGATCAGCCCCGGCCAGGTGTACTGCGGCTTGTAGCGCAACAGCGCCGCGCTCACGCCCAGCGCCATCGCAATGTAGAGCCCCGGCAAAAACGGATACCCGAAGGCCTTGTACGGCCGCGGTGCATCGGGCTGCTTCACCCGCAGCACAAACAGGCCCAGAATCGTCAGCACATAGAACACCAGCACCGCGAAGATAATGTAGTCGAGCAGTTGGCTATACGATCCCGAGACGCACAGCAGCGTCGTCCACACCGCCTGCACCACCAGCCCCGCCGCGGGCGTCTTGTAGCGCGGGTGCAGCCGCCCGACGAAGCGGAAGAACAGCCCGTCCTGCGCCATGGCGTAGTACGCGCGCGCTCCAGACAGCGTGATCCCGTTCGCGCAGCCAAAGGTCGAAATCAGAATCGCCGCCGCCATCAGGTAGCCGCCCAGGTGCGGAAAAATCTGCTGCAGGACCGCGGCCCCGATCCTGTCCTCCGCCGCATACTGCACGCCCCGTGCAAACACCGTCGCCCCGTGCGCGTCTCCGTGCAGCGGCAGCACCAGAATGTACGCCGTGCTGGCCAGGAAATACACCACCAGCACAAACCCCACGCCCAGCGCCAGCGACAGCGGCACATTGCGCCGCGGGTTCTTGATCTCGCCCGCCGTGAACGTCACGTTGTTCCACGCGTCGGCGGAGAAAAGCGATCCCGTCTGCGTCACGGCCAGAATCACGATCGTGCCCACCAGCACCACCGGCCCTTGCGCGCCCACCTGCAGCGGATGCAGTGACGACCACCCCGCATTGCGCCACAACCCGCTCCAGTGGCTGCCGAAGTTCGCCGCCATCGCCGCCGCATTGCGCCCCATTGTGAATCCCAGCAGCACCAGCGCCGCCAGTGACAGCGCCTTGGCCACCGTAAAAACGTTCTGCACCAGCGCGCCAAAGCGCACCCCGAATACGTTCACCGCGGCCACGAGCAGCACCACCGAAATCCCGGCCAGGTTCGCCGTATTCAGCCCGATCTCCATATTGCCCAGCACCATCGGCCCCACCGGAATCGCCGGCACGTGCGCAATGTGCCACAGCCAGTGCGTGCTCGCCACCGACGGAAAAAACACTCCCAGAAATTTTCCGAATGCCACGCACACCGCTGCGATCGTCCCCGTCTCGATCACCAGGAACAGCGTCCACCCATACAGAAACCCCCACAAGGGCCCCAGCGAGTCGCGCAGGTAAACATATTGGCCGCCGGCTTTGGGCATCATGGCGGCCAGCTCGCCGTAGCTCAGCGCGCAGATCATCGTCATCGCCGCGGTCACAATCCAGGCGCCCAGGTAAAGCGCCGGCGAGTCGGTCATCCGCGCAATGTCGCAATCCACAATGAAGATTCCGCTGCCGATCATCGACCCGACCACAATGGTCGTGGCGCTGAACAGGCCCAGGCTTGGCGTCAGTTCGTCTTGTCCGCGCGGCTCGGCCGCGGCTCGCGCCGCGTCATCGCTGCCCCTGCGAGCGTCTGCAGGCTGCTGATTCATGTCGATCATTCTATCGAACCTCTGCAACTCCTTTCGCTCGCGGCATCGAGCGCGTCAGCGTCTCCGCCGGGCGCGCTCCCGAGGCGGCAAAAACCGCCACTCCAGGCTCGATCTGGTGCGGCTCACGATTCCGCGCCGCATCTACGAGCAGGCCTGCGCGCCGCGCCTCGGGCTCACTTGCCGCCCGCTCCAACCTGCACCGGAGTTGCATACACTGAGCGATCGCCCCCGTCCGGAAACCACTTGTGCGTAATCTCCCGCAACTCGTCCAGATTCTGTGTGACTCCCCGCGCCGTCATCACAATGTTTCTGTCCTTTGTCCACCGGTTCTCATACCAGCTGCACGCCTGAAACTCGTCGTTCTGCTCCTTCCGCCAGGCCGCCGACATCTGCCGGTAGTGCGCCAGCGTTGCGCTCTGCGCCCGCTCCCCGGCCAGATCTGTCAGTTGATAAGGGTCGTCGCGATGATGGAACAGCAGCTCCTTCCCGTCGCGGTGATAAACCGCATAGGTGTACTCGTGATCGCGCACCGCGCGCCACTCCGAGCCATCAATCCAGGCCGCCGTGTTGCCCATGCCCTGCATGTGCGCGGCCTCATGGTCGGAGCCCCCTTTGCCCAGCGCCTGTGAGCTCAGATCCATTCCTTCCACCGCTGAAGGCACCGGCAGATCCAGCAGCCGCAATATCGTCGGCATGATGTCCGGCGTTCCCAGCAGCGATTCCGATACTGACTTCGCGGGGATGCGATTCGGCCAGCGGATCAAAAACGGAATTCTCGCTGCTTCTTCATAAAAAATCAGCTTGGCCTGGCGCCCGTGCGAGCCGAACATCTCCCCATGGTCCGACGTGAAGACGACGATCGTATTGTCCGCCTGACCGCTCTCTTCAATCGCCTTCATCAGCCGTCCAAAGTTCCAGTCCAGATTTGCCGTCTGCGCGTAATAAACCCGCATCCAGTCGTGCACCACCTGGTTGTAGTTCCGCGGCAGCACCTGCCAGGCATCTCCGTATGGATCGGAAATGTCGGAGTAGTTCGGCCGCAGCGGCAGATTGACGTTGCGGTACAGGTCCGCATAGGACGCATCGACATTGCCCCAATCCCACGGGTAGTGCGGAGGCCCCCAGGAAAGAAACAGCGCGAATGGCTCTGCGCTCTCCTGCGCGCCCTTCAGATATTCAATGGCCATGTCCGTCTGTCCGTCCGGCTCGTACTGCGTGCGGATGTGCGGCGCCGGCGTGTCCAGAAAATAGGGAGAGTGGTGGTACGTGTGGTTGAAGTTATAGGCGGCCCAGTATCCATCGAAGCCCAGCCGGTAAGGCCCCGGCGGAACAAACCCATTCTTGATCAGGTTGTGATGGCCCAGTTGGTTGGCCCACATATGCCATTTCCCGATGTAGGCGGTGCGATATCCCGATCGCGTCAGCACGTCGCCAAAACAATCATGCTCCGGGCTCAGCCGCAGTTCGTTGATGACCATCCCGGTGCTTGACTGGTATTTGCCCGTCATCAATGAGCACCGGTAGGGCGCGCAAACCGGCGCGGACGAGACGGCCTGGTGAAAATTGCATCCCTCCGCCGCGAATGCGTCGATATTCGGCGTGCGCGCGAACTCGTCTCCTGCATAACCGCATGAGCAGTAGCGCAGCTGATCGGCAAATACATAGACGAGGTTCGGCTTCTTCGCCTGCGCCTCTTGCGTCGCTCCGCGCGCCGTCTTGCTCAGTGCAAGTGAGCTCACGGCCGCGCCTGCGCCCGCAAGAAAATGACGTCGATTCATGGATGGCATCGATAATTCTCCTCGGCGTGCAATAGTATTGGCCGGTTCCCCGCGCCCGTTCCTGGTCTTGTTCGATGGCGGCCGCGCTGCATCTTCCGCCCCGTCCCCGCCGTCATCCCTCCGCCTGCGGAAATGCGGTAATGCGCAGCTTGGCCGCGCCGTAAGGAATCAGGCGGATGTTCTCTGCCTCCGCGTTCCCGGCCGCCGGGCTCGCCGGCACAGGGTCGGCCACCCCGTCCACCGCCCGCCATGCATCCAGCCGGACCGCCTTCGCTTCAAGCGCCACCGGCGTCTGCCGCCGCGCAAACGGCGCATCGCCCACCGGCGTCTCCGTCGCCTTCAGCTCGCGCGCTGTGTCTTCGCTTGCACTGAGTCCATAGTTCCATTGGCTGCCCGGGAACACCTGCCAGTCCGCCGTCATGCCGCGGTCGCGCAGCTTTACCCAGGACTCGTCGATCCCGTAGGAAAACACCAGCGGGCCGCGCTCCACCGCCATTGAACGGTTGAACCATCGTGAAATCCGCGGCTGCATCGGAAACTCGATCTCCACCCGGTCGCCGTGGTTCCAGGTGCGCTCGATCCGGGCAAATGTCCCCGCCTTCGCCGCCGGCTGCTCGTCTCCGTTCACGCGCACCGTTGTCCCTTCCGCCCACGCCGGTATGCGCAGGTGGAGCGGGAAGCGCAGCGCCGATGCTGGATTCACCTCCAGCCGCACGCTGCCGCGGAACGGGTATTCCGTCTCTTCGACAATCGTTACCTCGGTCCCCTGCACCCGCGCTCTTGCCTCGCACGGCGCATACGCCGCTGCCGCCAGCCCCGCGGCCTCGCCGGTGCCGGAGCCGCCGGCCAGCAGGAACAGCGCCGCGGTGAACTTCGGCCAGCCCTGGTGGTAGTTCGCGGTGCAGCACCCAAAGTTCGGCTCCAGACCGTAAAGGTTCGACTCCGGACCGTCGGTTGTCCACGGTTTGTGGTGCAGGCTGCACTCCACCTGGTTCGGCTCCTGGTTGTACTGGTGCGCCCACATGTCGTCCGTGAACGTCCCCGGCAGCGCGTTGAATGCCAGCTTCTCCAGCCGGTCTCCCAGCATCGGATCGCCCGTCACCGCCAGGCACTGCTCCAGCGAGAACATGTACTCCACCACGGAACAAAGCTCAGAGCCCTGCGATGGATTCAACCCCGCCAGGTGCTCATCGCATGAGAACATCCCGTTCGGCAGCCCGTGGTAGCGATCGAGCTCCGCAATCATCGTCAGGGAGCTCTGCCGGTCCGCCGCGGCTCCGCTGATCAGCGACCACACCGCCCCGGCCTTTACGCCCTGCGCGTTGTTCACTCCGTGCGTCGCCAGCCCCAGGTCTTTCAAGCCCCCGCCGTGGTTCAGTTGCAGAGACTCCCGGTCGACCCGCTGGCGATACGGAAAGTCGGCAAACTCCGCCATCCAGTCGTAGCCCTGGCCGTGCAGCATCCGCGCCAGCTCCAGAAGATAGGCGTCGCCGCTGCGGCGATAAAGCCACACCACGCTCAGCACCTCGTCCTGCCAGCGGAATCTTCCCCAGTCCCGCAACGGGCGCGTGGGCAGCGCCGCAAGTTGATGCCGGAAGTAGCGGTCCATCAGGGGCATCACCCGCTGGTCTCCAGAGACCTCCTGGTATTGCGTCAGTGCCTTCAGCATCACCATGCGCGGCCACCAGTCGTCGTTGCTCGCCGGGCCAAACATCCCATTCGCCGCCTGGTGCTCCAGCGTCCAGTCCAGATAGCGCTGCGCCTTCGCCTTCAGTTCGCTGTCCTCCAGCAGATACGCCAGCGGCACCAGCCCATCCAGGTAGTACGGTCCCCGCTCCCACGATTCGCCGCTGCCGCCCAGCCAGCCGCTGTTCGGTCCCACATCGGCCCACGTCTCGTCCAAATGGCCGCTCAATCCTCTCGCCTGGATGCGAAGCTGACTCTGCAGCCAGCCGCGGGGGCGAATCGAGCCCAGTGGCAAAAGTTGAAACGCCTCCTGTCCGAGCGCCGCGCTCCCGCTTCCGGTCCCGCTCGCGGCCGCTCCCAGTTGCGCGGCCTGCCCGCGCGCTGCCTCCGCAGGCAAGAACAAACTGCCCGGCGCAACCGAGCTGCCCAGGCCGGCAGCGCCCAGCCCGCTCAGGAATCGGCGCCGGGTAACGTGGCATGACCGTAGCTCTGGCAAAATAACTCCTTTCCGCGTCCGCGGCCCTGGAGCCGCGGCACGGCGGCATGGTTCTCACTCCTCATCCCGCTGACCGCCGCCGAAGGCCGGCCACTGCGGTGCCGCCATCGCCCGCTCCGCCGCATGCCTCCATGCGCTCCTGCGCAGCCTGCGAAGCGCCTCTCCACAGTGCGGTTCCCATTGCGCCCCTAAGTGTAAACCATTACATCGGGAACTGGAATCGGCCGCGCGCCGTCATTCCCGCCGGCAAAGCCACCGCCGCCAGGGCGTCCGATCCTCTGTTTACCCTCAAAAAAGCCCCGCCTGCGATTGCGGAGCCGGAAACGGCGTCGTTGTCGAGCCTCCGCAGTCCGCGCGCCACGCGCGGGATTGCTCCTTGCTCGCGCGCCTATACGTTCTGCGTGCGCTGCACCTGCCGCACGCCGTTCACGCGCTTCAGACCCAGGACCATCCGGTTCAGATGCCGCACGTCCACGGCCTCCACCACAAACTCGATGATCGCTTCGCCTTCATCGTCGCGTTTCAGGTCCACGCCCCGTATATCGGCGTTCTCGTCCGAGATCACAGCCGTCAGTTCCTTCAACATGCCGGTGCGGTCGTCGCAGAAGACCGTGATCTTCACCGGATAGCGTTGCGCGCTGCCCGCGGTATCCTGCGCTCGCGCCCACTCCACGTTGATCCGCCGGTCGCTCTCGTACAGCAGGTTCTGCACGTTCGGGCAGCTGCGCGCGTGCACCGCCACGCCTTTGCCCCGCGTCACGTAGCCCACAATCTCCTCGCCGCGTATCGGATTGCAGCAGCGTGCCCGATACACCAGCAGGTCGTTCTGTCCCTCCACCTGCAGTGAGTCCGAGCTGGTCAGTTGCAGCCGCCGCACGGCATCGCTCGTTCCCGCCTCGCCGGTCTTGGCCTCCGCCGCTTCCTCGCCGGGAGGATTGGCAAATCCAGGCGCCACCTTGTTCAGCACCTGGTGCGCGGTATGCTTGCCCTGGCCCAGCGCCGCCAGCAGATCCGATGCCGTCGCCACGCCAAACTCCGTGGCCACGCGCCCTAGATCCCGGTCGTCGATCTGCGTCATCGGAACCTTGAACTTGCGCGCCTCCCGGTCCAGCAGCTTGCGCCCGATCTCCACGGCGCGCTGCCGCTGGTCCTCATTCAGCCAGTGCTTGATCTTGTTCCGCGCCCGCGGGCTCTTCACAAACGTCAGCCAGTCGCGGCTCGGCTTGTGGTCCTTCTGCGTCACAATCTCCACGATGTCGCCCGTGCGCAGCTTCGTGCGCAGCGGCACCATGCGCCCGTTCACCTTCGCCCCCACGCACGTATGGCCGACTTCGGTGTGGATCGTGTACGCAAAATCCACCGTCGTCGC
>JAKCDN010000072.1 GCA_021841795.1 Acidobacteriota bacterium
ATCATGGAATCTCCCGACTGGTTTGCCTGCCGGGGCCGCCAGTGCGCGGCCACGGGCTGGGAGCAGGAATACCGGCGCAGGACAAGCTGAACCGGCAAATGTTCATCCGCCGTTGCGAGAGGCACCGAAGCGCCTCCGCAGAGACGCGGCGGAAGAACGATCTTCCGAAAAATTCCCACAAACCAATGCGTGATTAAGTAAACCCAATGTAGGGTTCTGCTTCTTTAGCGTCAACTCTCCGGCCGTTTTTTCACACCGGCGGCTTTCAAAAGGGCGGAGGGATACGGAAAATAAAGGCATTCATCCACGGATAAGTTTTCCAGGCGCAAGCAATTAAGCTTCACAGTGATTGCTGACCGCAAATTTTGCACAGATGAATTTCACTCAGATGCACGAGCGCCTCCGTCTGGAACTGCTGCGCAGAGTTCAGCGGGGAACAGCCAGCGTGTCGCTGCTGGCGAGGCAGACGGGATTCGGTCAGGCGCATCTGTCGAACTTTCTTCACGGACGGCGGCAGCTTTCACTGGAGGCGATGGACCGGATCCTGAGCGCGCAGCACCTGACGGTGGCCGACCTGTTGCCGATATTGCCCCAGGCCCGGTACTGGCCGGAAGGAGACAGCTCGGGAGCGGTGCCGCTGGTTTCGCATGCGACGGCGCTGTTTGAACCGGTGATCCGGCCGGGGGCGGTGCAACTGATGCTGCATCTTCCGGCCGGGACGCTGGAAGCGGTGCGCGCGCGGGCGAGCAACGTGCGGCGGGCGTGGCAGCGATTTGTGGCCATCCGCATCTCCGCGGGCGAGGCGCTGCCGATGGAGCCGCTGGTGCTTCCGGAGGCGATTGTTCTGCTGGACCGGCACTACAACGCGTTGGCGCCGTATCGGCCCAATCGGCCCAATCTCTACGCGGTCCGTCACGGGTCGCACCTGGCGCTCCGCTACGCGGAATTTCAGGCGAGCCGGCTGATCCTGCGTCCGCACAACATCGCGTTCCCGATCGAGCTGATTGCATTGGCTCCTGAAGAGCGGCCCGGCGAGTGGCTGGCAGGAAGAGTGGCGCTGATTCTGAACGAGACGTGAGACGGCGGCGACGAGGTTCTACGGAGCGACCGCACCTGATAGGCTACTGGCGTAGCGGACGGGGAGCCGGGGCTACGCAGATTTTTTACTGGAGCCAAGCATGTATATCCGACGATTCAACGAAGGGGAGCCGTTCCGATGCGCGGGCAACGAGTTTGTGATGCTGCTGCCGCGCGACGAGACGGGCGCCTGCGAGGCGGTGCTGCAGATGGTGCGTCCGGGCGGGGTGACGCCGCCCAACAGCCACGAAACGTTCATGCAGATCTACCTGATCTGGTCGGGCGCGGCGCGGGTTTATATCGGTTCAGAGATGAAGCCGGTGGAGGCTCCGGCGGTGGCGTTTGTGCCGCCGCGCACCGAGCACTGGGTGGAGAACGCCCTGGCGGACAAGGAGCTGCATTATCTTTACATCAGCGTCTGGCCCGAGGGAATTCCCGCGGAAGAATCGGCAGGGGGATGGAAGCAGGTCTACGCCAAGATTATCGACAGCTATGTGAGCCGCGGCTACCCGGTGGACGCGGAGAAATAAAAGAGAGCGAGCCATGCGCATAACAGAAATCGGCATCCGCGTGATTGCCAATCCCCACGGCGAGATGGTGACCGCGGGCATCAAAGGCGGACGCGCCGCACACGACATCGTATTTATCGAGATCAAAACCGACGCCGGCATCGTGGGGCACTCATTCGCGTGGGGCGGGCGCAGCGGCCAGGCCACGGCGCACCTGATCGCATCGATCATCCGTCCGCTGCTGATCGACAAGGATCCGCTGGACCGCGAGCTGCTGTGGCAGGAGGTACGGCGCATGGATCGCTGGTGGGGCTTTCTGCCGATCTACGCGCACGGGCCGATTGACGTGGCGCTGTGGGACATCGGGGCCAAGGCGGCGGGCCTGCCGCTCTACCGGTTTCTAGGGGCCTACCGGAGCAAACTGCCGGCCTATGCCAGCTCGCTGATTCTGCCCACGACGGAGGATTTCGTGGAGCAGGCGAAGGCCTATCGCCGCGCCGGCTACCGCGCGTACAAGATTCATCCGTGGGGCGATCCCGGGCGCGACATTGAAGCCTGCCGCGCGCTGCGGGCCGAGCTGGGCAGCGACATGGTGCTGATGAGCGATCCGGTGGCAGGGTATACGCAGCAACAGGCGCTGAAGGTGGGCCGGGAGCTGGAGCGGCTCGACTTTTACTGGCTTGAAGAGCCGCTGTCGGACTACGACATCTACGGCTACCAGGAGCTGAGCCGGGCGCTGGAGATTCCGATTGCGGGCGTGGAATCGACGCCCGGAGGATTGTTCGGCACCACGCAGTACCTGACGCAGCGCGCGGTCGATATTGTGCGCAGCGATGTCTCGTGGAAGGGCGGAGTGACGGGACTGATGAAGACGGCGGCGCTGTGCGAGGCGTTTGGGGTGAACTGCGAGGTGCACACGACGACGAACGCGCTGCTGGACCTGGCCAACCTGCATGTAAGCTGCGCCATCCGCAACTGCGAGTACTTCGAGGTACTGATTCCGCAGGAGCCGTTCAGCTTTGGGGTCAAGAACCCGATCAGAGTGGATGCGGAGGGATTCGTGCACGTGCCGCAAGGCGCCGGACTCGGGGCCGAGATCGACTTTGACCTGCTGGAGAACAACGCGATCTGCACGGTGTAGCGGAGGCAGATCAGAGCGGCGCGAAGATGCCGGCGGCGACTTCGCGCTCGGCTTCGGCAAGCTGCTCGGGGCGGCCGAGATCGCGCCAGCGCGCACCGTCGGCGCGGAAGGCGAGGATGGGTTCGCCCGCCGCGGCGAGGCGGAGGTAGGCCTCGATGATGGAGAATGCGCCCTGCTCGTCGAGCCGGGCGAAGATGCGCGGCGAGATCACGTGAATCCCGGAAAAGGCGAGGGGATCGAGAGCGGGCGTGGCGGCGTGCGGCGCGAAGCGGTCCGGCGCGGCGCGGCGAACGAGCCGGTCTTCGGCATCGAAGAGCAGGGCGCGCGAGGTTTTGCGCTGCTGGACGGCGAGGGTGGCCAGGGCGGCGCGCTGCCGGTGGAAGCGGAGCATGTGCGCGAGATCGATGGTGCTGAGCACGTCCACATTGTGAACGAGGAACGGCTCGTCGCGGCCGGACTCAAGGAAGAACCAAGCGGCCTGCTTCAAACCGCCGCCGGTATCGAGCAGCGTGTCTTCGCGCGAGATCTCGATTCTCATGCCGAAGTTGCGGTTGGCGGCGAGATAATCGACGATGCGATCGGCAAAGTGATGGACGTTGACGATGACCTCAGCGATGCCGAAGGCGCGCAGGCGCGCGAGGGCGATCTGAAGCAGCGTTTGCCCAGCCAGGGTTACCAGCGCCTTGGGGCGGTCGCCGGTGAGCGGGCGCAGGCGGGTGCCGAGGCCGGCGGCAAAGACCATCGCCTTCATTGCGGAAGGCTCTCCCGGCCGAGCTTCTCCAGACGGGCATGGCGGAGCTGCACATCCACGCCGCGGAGTCCGCGCAGGTGCTCGGCCATGCGCTCGGCGAGATAGACGGAGCGGTGCTGGCCGCCGGTGCAGCCGAACGAGACCATCAGATTCGAGAAGCCGCGCTGCCGGTAGTTGGCGACGGAGGCGTCAACGAGCGCGCAGGCGGAGGCGAGAAACTCATGGACGCCGGGCTGGCGGTTGAGGTACTCAATGACGGCATCGTCTTTTCCGGTCAGGGGCCGGAACTTCTCTTCGCGGCCGGGATTGGGGAGGCTGCGCGCGTCGAAGACAAAGCCACCGCCGTTGCCGGACTCGTCGACGGGCAGGCCATGATGAAAGGAGAAGCTGAAGACGCGCACGGTCAGTTCCGGAGCGGGCAGGGAAAGCTGCCGGAGCTTTTCAGAGGTCTGCATGGCCTGCAGGGCGTCGAGGAGCGCGGGAAGCGCGACGGGCAGGCGCACGTTGTCCGCGAGCCAGCGAAGGTTCTTGAGCGCGTAGGGGACGCTTTGGAGGAAGTGGGCCTTGCGCTCATAGAAGCCGCGGAAACCATAGGCTCCGAGCGCCTGGAGGATACGCACGTAAACATAGGCGTAGTAGTGCTCCATGAAGGCGGCACGATCGAGATCGATGTGAGCGGCGAGGCCGTCGAGATAGTGATCGAGGAGTTGCTGACGGAGTCCGGGCGGCAGATCGGCCTTGCCATCGTAGAGGAGCGAGGCGATGTCATAGTGCAGGGCGCCCTTGCGGCCGCCCTGGTAGTCGAGGAACCAGGGCTCGCCGCCGCGCAGCATGATGTTACGCGATTGAAAGTCGCGGTAGAGAAAGAAGTCGTGCGGGGCTGCAAGCAGCAGCTTGGTCAAACGGCTGAAGTCGTCTTCGAGAGCCTGCTCATTGAATGGAATGCCGGCGAGGCGGAGGAAATAGTACTTGAAGTAATTCAGATCCCAGTTGATGGACTGGCGATCAAAGCCGGCGCGGGGATAGCAGACCTTGTAATTCAGGTCGCGGCCGGCCTGGACCTGAAAGCGGGGCAGCACGGCGACCACCTTGCGATAGGCCTGCACGACCTCGGGCGCAATGGCTTCGCCGTCGCGGTGCGCGCTGAGGAACTCAAAGAGAGTGGTATCGCCGAGATCTTCTTCAAGATAGGCGCCCTGGCTCAGGTTCTCGCCGTAAATTTCAGGGACGGGGAGGCCGTGGCGGCGAAAATGGCGGGAGAACTCGAGGAAAGCGGCGTTCTCTTCACGCACGGAGTAGAGGATGCCCACGGCGCTATGGCCGGCGCCGGCGAGGCGGATGATGTTGCGCCCCGAGCCGCCGAGCTGGCCCTGCAGCGGCTGCAGATGCTCAGCCGGGGAATGAAAGTGCTGCTCGAAGAGGCGTTTCAGTGCGTCCATGAATTCTTTCCTGGCATTTCCCGATTGGGCCCGCATGGATTCGACGCCGCTGCTTCATGCAGGCTGGACGAAGCACAACCGCCGAGTCGCGGACACCGCTTTGCTCAGGATGACACAACCGAGCGGGGGAGCATTTCCGGGCCGTGCCGATACCGGGTCTGCCTGGACCAAGATAGCGACGCGGGGGAAGGCAGCGCAAGGCATCCAGCCGCGAGCGAGGCTAGTCGGCGTCGTGATGGGAGTCAACACTGTCAAAGCGGGTATAGCGCGAATCGAAGTGCATCTGCACGGTGCCCGTGGGGCCGTTGCGCTGCTTGGCGATGATGATCTCGGATTTGGCCTTGTCCTCGGCCGACATGTCCTCGTCGCGGTTGTAGTATGCATCGCGGTGGATGAAGATGACCACGTCGGCATCCTGCTCGATGGAGCCGGATTCGCGGAGGTCGCTGAGCATGGGGCGCTTGTCGTCGCGCTTCTCGTTGCTACGCGAGAGCTGCGAGAGGGCGACGACGGGGACCTGGAGTTCCTTGGCCATGGCCTTGAGTCCGCGGGAGATTGCGGAGACCTCCTGCACGCGGTTTTCGTAGCCTTTTTTCGCACCGGGCACGGTGGCCGACATGAGCTGGAGGTAGTCAACGATGATCATGTCGAGGCCGCCGGCGTTCTGCTTGAGGCGGCGGGCCTTGGCGCGCATTTCAGCCAGGGAACCTCCGGCCGAGTCATCGATATACATGCGCGAATCGACGAGGAGGCCGAGGGCGTTCTGCAGTTTCTCATGCTCTTCCCTGCCGAAGAAGCCCTGCTGCAGCTTGCGCTGGTCAACGCCGGCCTGGGAGGCGAGCATACGGCGCACGAGCGAGGCCTTGCTCATTTCCAGGCTGAAGACCGCGACGATGGCGTTGCCGCGGATGGCGGCATTCTCCGCAAGGTTGATGGCGAATGCGGTTTTTCCCATGGAGGGACGGGCGGCGATGATGATGAGCTCGCCCTTTTGCAGGCCGCTGGTCATGCGGTCAAAGTCGGTAAAGAAGGTAGGGAGACCGGTGACTTCGCGGCCCTGGGTATAGAGGTTGTCGATGGTGCCGAAGTAGTCGCGGATGATGGCGTCGAGAGGCTGGAGGCCCTGGTTCAGGCTGGCCTGGCTGACTTCAAGGAGCTGGGACTCGGTTTCGTCGAGGACGCTGATGGCCTCCTGGCTCTGGTCGGCGGCCTTGGCGATGGCGGCCGAACAGATGCCCATGAGACGCCGCAGCAGGCTCTTGTCCTTGACGATGCGGATGTAGTCTTCGATGACAGGCCGGCGGGGCAACCCCTCGGTGAGCGAGGCCAGATAGGCGACGCCGCCGACGGCCTCGATCTCCTTGTAGCGCGCCAGCTCGTTGGAGAGGGTGACGATATCGACGGTTCGTCCGGTATCGATCAGCTCGCTCATGCGCAGAAAGACGCGGCGGTGGGAGTCCAGGGAGAAGTCGTCCGGCTTGAGGGACTCGGCAGCCTCGGCGTGGGCGGCATTCTCGAGCAGGATCGCGCCCAGGATGGTCTTTTCCGCATCGAGATTCGCGGGCAGTCCTGCATCCAGGGTGAGGTCGGGGATCGTAGCCATAGAAACGAGTGTAGGCCAAACCCCGACCGGCAGCCGGGTGTGAATCGCGGCGCGCAATTGTGGGAATCACGCAGCCTGAATCCGTGCGATTCGGGCATATCCGGGTTGAGGCTGGTGAAGGTCTGCTCGAAGTGCCGGATTCGGGGGCAAAGCGGAGCGGCCTGACGTTCTGCACGCCGATCTCCGCAATCGGAGTGATTTGGATCACGGGCACGGAGTTACAATTACCGAGTAATCTGAAATCGATTACAAAGCGGCGCACGCAGCCGGAACTCTTTGTTTTCGAAGGAGGGCCCGCCCGGGCGCGCGCACGCCGCAGGGGGTCACGGAGGGTATGCGACGTGCGAACACAATTTTTCGACAGGTTTCGCCAGGGGTCGGATTCAGACTCATTTCCTGCCGCGACGGCCGACGGCGACCCTTATCGGCCGACAGTGCAGGCGTCGATGGCGGAGGCGTGCGGGGACGATATCGAGTGGGGCGAGGAGGCGGTTGTCGACCTCTCCAGCCTGCTGAGGGGTTTGAGCTGGGCGCTGGCCATGGAGGGCGCGATGGCGCTGCTGCTGATCGCCGGATGGCATCTTTGGCGCATGGCGCTGCCGCACTGAGGCCGGTCGGGAGACCAGGGCAATCGTATTTCAGGATATGGGATGATTTTGCTTTGCCAGGGCATGGGCTGAAGCCGCGCCCTGGCAAAGCTCCCACTGCTCGCAGTTCAAAATCCAAATGCGATGGTCCTGGTCGGGAGACTATCCGGGCGGACGCGCGAGCGTCGAATCTGCGAAGATGTGTATGAGCGTCCGAAGTCAGGCTGACCAGATAGGATCCACCGCCAAAGTGAAACCCGCAATGCGCCGCGCGGCGCTGATCTACAACCCGGTCTCCGGCCAGCACTCGGCCCGCAGAAGATCGGCGATCGAGAATGTTCTTGCCGTGTTTCGCGAGGCGGGCGTGGCCGTGGAGGCCCTGCAGACGCAAAGTGCCGGGGATGCGACGGTGCACGCGCGCGAGGCCGCGGGCAAGGGATTCGACACCGTGATTGCCTGCGGGGGCGACGGCACGGTGCACGAGGTGGTGCAGAGCCTGGTAGGGACCGAGGTTGCGCTGGGGGTGATTCCGCTGGGCACGGCCAATGCCCTGGCCGCCAACCTGGGACTGACGGGCGGACCGGTCAAAGTGGCGCGCAGACTGCTGCAGGCGGCGCCGCAGCGCATCTCGGTGGGGCGCATCGCGTACCGCAGCCTGAACGGCGAGCCGGGCACGCGCTATTTTGTTGTCGCGGCTGGGATTGGGGCCGACGCGCTGGTGATGTCGCGCATGGACGCGCGGCTGAAGCGGCGCCTGGGGTACGTGCTGTACCTGATCGAGTGCTTCCGCACGTGGGCCACGTTTTCCTATCCCCTGTTTGAAGCCGCGCTGCCGGCCAACGGGAACGGCGGCAGCCGCGTGGTGGACGTATCGGAGCTGCTGGCGGTGCGGGTGCGCTCGTTCGGCGGGGTTCTGGGGAGTCTGGCGCCGGGCGCCAGCCTGACCAACGGCAACCTGCAGCTGCTGGCCTTCAAGACGCGAAGCCGGCTGCACTACCTTACGTTTCTGCTGGCAGCGATAGCGGGCCGGCACACGTTCAACGGCGCGGTGGAACTGATTGAGACGCCGCGCATCGAATGCCGCTCGAACAACGGGTACGATGAGCCGCTGCTGGTCGAGGCCGACGGCGAGCTGCTGGGCTCGCTGCCGGTTCAGCTTGAGATTGTGCCGCACTCGCTGAACGTGCTGATGCCGCCCGACGCGCGGCCGTGACCGGGCGCAGGGCTTACTCGCTGTAGAGATAGCCTTTGGCGTTTTCCATGAAGGCGGCCAGATCCCTGGCCTTCCATTCCGTGCTGCGACCGAGCTCGCGCGCCAGCAGATCGGCGACCACAGGCGCAGCCTCAATGGCCGCGCGCGCATCGAGGAGCAGCGCCCGGGTGCGCCGGGCCAGAACATCCTCGACGGTGCGCGCCATCTCATAGCGCGCGGCCCAGACCACCTCGCGGAGGCGGAATGGCAGCCGTGGATGCAGGAGCGCGTCGAGGCTGGAATCATTCTCAGCCAGGGCCTTGAGCGCGGGCAGATCGGCGCCGTAGACGCACTCCCACGGGGACGATGCGCGGCCGGGCTCGGGCGTCCAGCCGTGGAGTTTGAGATCCAGGGTCTTCGAGGGGCTTTGGGACAGCCCGGCCACCTGGACGGCCCGGTCCACGGTGTCCTGGCCCATGCGGCGATAGGTTGTCCACTTGCCGCCGGTGACGGTGACGAGGCCCGAAGGCGAGACCAGGATGGTATGGTCGCGCGAGAGCTTGGAGGTCTTCGACTGGCCTTTGCGAACGAGCGGGCGAAGCCCGGAGAACACGCTCAGAATCTCGTCAGGGCGCGGGGC
Organism: Acidobacteriota bacterium; assembly: GCA_021841795.1. Lineage (GTDB taxonomy): Bacteria > Acidobacteriota > Terriglobia > Terriglobales > Acidobacteriaceae > Telmatobacter. Next base: position 8,940 of record JAKCDN010000072.1, read on the forward strand.
GTGATCCATGTACCGGCCGATGTGCTCACAGAGGAACTGTTTTTCCGCGGCCAGCGCGCGGGGCTCGGGGAGCTTGGAGTCCACAGGCACGTCGGTGGTGCCGACGAGCAACGCACCGTGCCACGGAATGGCAAAGAGCACCCGTCCGTCGGCGGTTTTGGGGATCATGAGCGCGGTATCGCCGGGCAGGAAGGCGCGGGGCAGGACGAAATGCGAGCCCTGGCTGACGGCAAGCAGCGACGGGGGCGAACCGGCCTCAAGGCCCATGATCTGCTCGACGTGCACGCCGGTGGCGTTGATGACGGCGCGGGCCTGAATCTCAAAATCGACGCCTTCTTCCTGATCGCGGGCGCGGATGCCGATGACTTTGCCGCCACGTTCGACCAGGCCCGTGGCCTGAACGTAGTTGACGGCCGTGCCGCCCAGATCCTGAAGCGTGCGGGCAAGCGCGACGGCGTAGCGGGCATCGTCGAACTGACCGTCGTGGTAGAGGATGCCGCCGCGCAGGCCTTCGCTCCTGACGCCGGGGAGCTTCTGGATGGTCGCGGCGCGCGAGAGGATCTGCGAGCGGCCGAAGGAGAGCCTGCCGGAGAGCCGCTCGTACACGGTGAGGCCGACACCGTAATAGGGGAGCGACAGGTAATCGTATGCGGGAACGACAAAGCTCAGATCGTGCACCAGGTGGGGGGCGTTGCGCAGCATGTGGCCGCGCTCGCGCAAGGCGTCAAGCACCAGGGTGACGTTCATCTGGGCCAGATAGCGCACGCCGCCATGCACGAGCTTGGTGCTGCGGCTGGAGGTTTCCTTGGCAAAGTCGGCACGCTCGACGAGCAGCGTGCGATAGCCGCGCGAGGCAGCCTCAACGGCGGAGCCGAGCCCAGTGGCTCCGCCTCCGATCACCAGCACGTCCCACGGTGCGCCGTGGTCAGCGATCTGCTTGAAAATATCGGTTCGGTTGTTCACGATTATCCATCCCTTTCCTGATGACCAGTGGCCGGAAAGCAACACCATGCGCGGAGCGGGGTCTTGCGCGAGGAGGCAAGAGAGGCGGCGCGCGCAGGCGCACGGCCCGCGTGGATCTGTGTTGCTGAGTTTTCCGCCCGGACTCTGGGATCTCAGTGGGCGTGGAACCGCAGCCTGATGGGCCGCGGCTTCGGGGTTGGCAGCGCCTCACGCGCGCGGCGGAAGCGTTACCGGGAACAGTTTATCACCGCGGCGGCCTGCAGGACAGCAACGAAACGGGACCGCAAAGCGGCCGGAGGCTTATCGCGGGCCGAGGAGCGATCAACAGAGGCCGCAGGCGGGGCTACCCAATCAGGCCGGCAGGCGGCGTCCAGGGCCGATGCTGGCTTTCACCGACGCCGAGATACGTCAGCGTGCCCATCCAGGTAT
>JAKCDN010000073.1 GCA_021841795.1 Acidobacteriota bacterium
ATGAATACGCCGCCGGAATCCCCGCCCGCACCGCCGTACGCCCACCGCAGCCGTCCCGTCGCCAGCTCGCGCAGCGCCGGTCCTCGCCGCTCTCAAAGCCCCAGCTCCCCCGATCGGCGCCGCATCGCCTCGATGCAGAAGCCGATATGCGCGTCCAGCTCCACGCCCAGTTCCGCCGCTCCCTGCACAATGTCTTCGCGATGCACGCCCCGCGCGAAGGCCTTGTCCTTCATCTTTTTCTTCACCCCGGCCACTTCCACTTCCGCAATCGATCGGCTCGGCTTCACCAGCGCGCACGCCGTCAGAAAGCCCGCCAGCTCGTCGCACGCAAACAGCACCCGGGCCAGGTGCGTCTCCCGCGCCACTCCCGAGTACTGCGCGTGCCCCAGAATCGCCGTCCGCATCTCGCCCGGCCATCCCTGCCGCTCCAGCTCGCGCACGCCCACAAACGGATGCTCCGCCGGCGTCGGATGCCGCTCGTAGTCAAAGTCGTGCAGCAGCGCCGTCGTCGCGTAGAGCTCGATCATCGCCATGCGCTCGCTCTCTCCCACCCCCAGCCGCTCGGCCTCTCTTTCCCCGCACGCCGTCACGCACGCCTCCACCGCCAGCGCATGTTTCCGCAGGCTCTCGCTCTCCGTCCACTCCGTCAGCAGCTTCCACGCCGCTGCGCGCCCATATACCGGATCACCCATCGAACACCTCATCTGCGTAAGATTCTGCTGCGCCGCCATCGGCGCCGCTCCGTGCCCCTGACTCCTGTTCACTCTTATGGTTCGCGTCTCTCCGTTGTTTGCCGGCTCTGCTCCGGTTTTCTTCCTTTTGTGCCCAAATTTATACTTGACAATTATGGTACCTTTCCCCGAAAGTAGCATTATTCGCAGTGCAACTCGCGCTGCGCGGGCCGCTTGCTCTGGCGCTCCGCACATGACCGATGGCTACTTCTTTAGTTTGCGTGGAGACACGTGAAGTAGTGCGTTGCGAGCACTGCCGGCTGATGCAGTACCGCACCAGCAACTCCCTTTGCAGAAAATGTCATAGACCCCTCGATTTCGAGGAAACGACGGCGCTGATGCCGCAGCTCGTCACCAGCCAGGCTGCACCCGACAGCGCGGACGCTGCCCTTCAGGTTGCCGCCCAGGTCCGCGACATCCGCCGCGCGCGCCACCTCAGCCAGCGCCAGCTCGCAGGACGCATGCAGGTGCCGCGCACCTACATCTCCAAAATCGAGAACGGCAAGGCTATTCCCACCCTCGGCTCGCTCGAACGGCTCGCTTCGGCCCTCGGCGTTGAAGTGCGTCAGCTCGTCCGCGACGCCCGCAGCCGCCGCGACGAAGAGGTCTCCGCGATCCTCAATGACCCCTTCCTGGCCGAGATTGCCGCCATGCTCCCGCACCTCGACCCGCTCCACCGGACCCTCTTCTTCGGCGCTGTCCGCGACGCCGCCTCGGGCCGCCGCCGCATCGCGTAGTTCCGGAGCGGCAGCGGCGCCCGACATCCAGCGGCTCGGGCCGGCGCGCACCTGCGGCCTCAAACCGTCTGCGGGTGCAGCATCACCCGCGGCGCAGCCCACACACCCGCGCCCCGATCGCGATGCCGCCGCGCTTTCTGTACCCGTCCGGCGCGCTGCACCGCTCGTCGGCCCTCGTTCATGCGCTCCCTGCATTCTCGTTCCCGGCTTCCTTCATTGCGGCGTCCTCTCGCATGTGCTACGGTCAAGGTTGTGACTCCTCGGATCCGGCTGTGCGCGTTCCAACTTCCTGCCGGAGATTCGTTTATGCAATGGATGACCCAAACCGCAGACCTTGCGTGAACTCCGTCGGCGCCACTTCAGGACGCCCTTCGGCGACCGCGTGGAAACCGTAAATGCAACCCAGAGGCGAGTCTTTGTTTCCGTATTCCGCGACGCCCAACTCCACGACGCGAGTCGATGAGCTTTCGCCCGAAGAACGCGCCGTCTACGCGACCCTGAAGCCGGAGCGCCTTCCCCAGCACATCGCCATCATCATGGATGGCAATGGCCGCTGGGCGGGCCGCCGCTCTCTCAAACGATTCCTCGGACACCAGCAGGGCGCCAAAGCCGTCCAGTGCGTCACGGAGACCGCCTCGCGCATCGGCCTGCCCTGGCTCACCCTCTATGCCTTTTCCCTTGAAAACAGTCTCCGCAGGCCCCGCGCTGAGGTCAGCTTCCTCATGCGCCTGCTCAAAACCTACCTCGACGACAACGTCCAGCGCATGATGCGCAACAACGTGCGCCTCCGCTCCATCGGCCGCATTCACGACCTCCCGCCCGACGTGCAGGAGCACCTCCGCGCCGCTGAAGAAACCACCGCCCGCAACACCGGCACCACGCTCACGCTGGCCCTCAACTACGGCGCCCGCTCCGAGCTCGTTGACACCTTCCGCAAGCTCGCCGATGAGGCCCGCAGCAAGCAGATCAACCTCGACCGCATCACCGAAGAGGACATCCACCGCCACCTCTACACGGCGCACATGCCCGATCCGGATCTGCTCATCCGCACCTCCGGCGAGCTGCGCATCTCCAACTTCCTGCTCTGGCAAATTGCCTACACTGAGATCTTCGTCACCGAGCGCTACTGGCCTGACTTCCGCGGCATCCACCTGCTCGAAGCCATCGCCGCCTTCCAGCGCCGCGAGCGCCGCTACGGCGGCATCGGCGAAGACGGCGGCGAAGTCGAAGAAAATCCCGACCACATCCGCATTGCCGTGAGCTGAAACCCGTCCAGGCCTCAGAACCGGATCGTCCGTTCGCTGTCGCCGCCCACTTCGCCGGCGCCTGCATGCCCGGTCTTTCCGCCCCGTCGAAGCGCGGGTGATTTCCGTGGAAACCGCGGCCATACATGCACATTCCGCGCGTCTTCACGGCCGGTCTGGCTCCGGCGCCGCTATCGGGCGCCGCGGCTCTTTCTCAGCCCCACGTACTCCGCCGTGAACCATCCCAGGCTCAACAGCGTGAGCAGTCCGATAATGCACTGTGAGATCACGCAATACAGGCACCAGACCGTCAGCACGTACTCCTCGATGAAGGTCAGCCGCAGCGCAAAACCCAGCCCTGTCAGCACCGCCAGAAGCAGCAGGTAACGCTGCCGCGCCATGCCCAGCACCCCGATCGCCAGATAGCCCGCAATGCCGATCGCGGCCACCGGCAGATGCGCCAGCTCCGCAAAGGAGCTGTGATTCACGATCCCGCAATCCCAGTGCTCGTTAATCGAACACGGTTCGGTCGCGGTCGAGTAGTGCACGCGCAGCGCCAGCACTGAGACCACCACCCCCGCCAGCGCCAGCACCGCAATCAGTATTCGCATCGCCTTCACAGCGGCCTCCTTGGCAGCTCCTCGTCCCCGCTCCCGCTCATCCACAGCAGCGCGTCGAGCTCTGAGCTCCGTGCCCGCCGCAGCAGCAGCCGTGATGCTCGGCATGTCCCTTCGTCGTTGCCGCCGCCGGCACCCGCGGCAGCTCGCCGGCAGCCCACAGGCGCAGCGCCTCGCGCCCTGCCACCGGGCCCGGCGCGGCCCAGGCGTTGATCTTCGCCCCTTGCAGCCGCTCCAGCGCGCCGTCGCCAATGTCCACTAGAATCGCGTCCGTGCAGCCGCTTCCAATCAGCACGCCTACGGCGCCGCGGCCGTTCGCGGCTTCGTTCTTCACAAACTCCGGCGTTCCCTCCGGTCCATCCACCAGCATCGCCCACGGCGCCTGGCCGAAATGCGACGACATCGCCCCATCGATCCGATCCGTGGTCATCATCACTGCAATCCTGCTCATATCCGCTCCCCGCCGCCATCGCTCGTCCCGCTGCCGGCCGGACACGCTCGCGCAGTCCGGCCCCCAGCCCCTGCAATCCGCTTCCGCGCCGCTCTGTCCAGCCTGTCCGTTCTTCGGCGGCTTGCCGGATCGAGCAACCTCAATCTTCAAGACGCGGCTCACGCTGCGCGCTTCAAGCAAGTCATGCTCCCTGCGATGGATGGCTATTTAGGTGTAATTTACATCTACGGGGAAACCCGTGTCAATTGCGCGCCGCGACCGGATCCCGTCCACGGACGCCGCCTTCCCCGCCCATTGTGACTCCAGCGCCATCTCCCGATCGACGCGCCTGGCCGCCGCCGCGCTCCATCCGGCCTGCCTCGCCCCCCGCCCGGCAGTGTATCCTCAACCCTGGATGAAACGTGTCCTTACAGCTCTCGTTCTGATTCCTCTGGTCCTGTTCCTGGTCTTTCTCCCGGCTCAGTGGCAATGGCTGTTTTCCCTCGCCGTAGCCGCCGTCGCGCTCCTCGCCGGATGGGAATATCTCAACCTCACCCGCCACTGCGGAGCCAATCCCCCGCGCATTGTCACTCTCATCGCCCTCGCGGCCCTCTTTGCCTCCAGCCTGGCCTGGCCCGACTCCGACGACCTGCTCTCGGTCTTCGGCCTCCTCGGCCTCGCCCTGCTGGTCTATTCCACCTTCTCCAAACCCGTCTCTGAGGTCGTCGCCGACTCCTCCGCCTCCGTTTTCTGCCTGCTCTACACCGGGCTCACCCTGCTCGCCATCCCGGCTTTGCGCGAGCCCCCTTACGGCTCGTCCTCCGTCCTGCTCTTTCTGCTCCTCGTCGTCTGGGCCGGGGACATCTCCGCCTACTACGTGGGTCGCGCCTGGGGCCGCCACAAAATGGCTCCATCCCTGAGCCCGGGCAAAAGCTGGGAGGGTGCCGTGGCCTCCATGGCAGGCAGCATCCTCGTCGCCGCCGGACTCGTCGGCCTCTCCAATCTCCAGCAGGCGCCATCGAACTCCGCGCTCCTCGCCTGGTTTGAGCGCGCCTGTCCCACGGCCGTCCTCACCTACTCCGACCAGCTCTGGTACTGGCTCCTCCTCGCCGCAATCGTCAATGCCGCCGCACAGGTCGGCGATCTCGCCGAATCCGCCCTCAAACGCTCCGCCGGCGTTAAGGACTCAGGCGGCCTGCTCCCGGGCCACGGCGGTGTCCTCGACCGCATCGATGCCCTCCTCCTTGCCGCTCCTGCTCTCTGGTACGCTCAGGTCATTCACCAGAGGTTTTGATCAACACCGCCCCCTCCCGCGTAAACCTGCCCCTCGCTTTCATCCCGCTACGAGCCCGCCCGAGCCTCTGTCGCCGGCTTCTTGGCTACGCCCGTCCGCCGTCTCATATCCATGGCCGCCCAGCCGTACTTGCCACGGCACTCGAGTCGACGCGACCCTGGCAGCAACGACATGGCGCGAAATCCAAAACGGCTACAGTAACTCGGGAATTGCCGTAGACTGGTCAAGAGCGGCCACTCCATTTCATCCTCGCCCTTCGCGCCGTCCGCGTGGCGATAACCATGGTTGTCCGAACCGCCCGGATCAGCCGAATGCCAGGAGCAGCTTTTTTTGAAACATCTCGCCATTCTCGGTTCCACCGGTTCCATCGGCCAAAGCACCCTCTCCATCGTCGAACAGTTTCCCGAGCGCTACTCCGTCGCCACCCTCGCCGCCGGCCGCAACATCGACCAGGCCTTTCAGCAGGCCGTCCGCTGGCGTCCGCGTCTGATTTCGCTCGCGACCGAAGAGCTCGCCGGCCAGCTCGACGCACGCCTCCGCCAGGCCGGCGTCACCGGCGTTGAAGTCGCGCACGGATCCCAGGGCGTCGTCGCCTGCTCCACCCACAAGGACGCCGACTTCGTTGTCTCGGCCATCGTCGGCGTCGCCGGACTTGAAGCCACGCACGCCGCCATCCTCGCCGGCAAACCCGTCGGCCTCGCCAACAAGGAGTGCATGGTCGCCGCCGGCGAAATCCTCACCGCCGCCGCCCGCGAGCGCAACGTCCCCATCCTCCCCATCGACAGCGAGCACAACGCAGTACACCAGTGCCTGCGCGTCGGCGCGCACTCTGAAGTCAAGTTCATCTGGCTCACCGCCTCCGGCGGTCCCTTCCGCCAGCTTCCACTCGATCAGTTCGCCGCCATCACCCCCGCCCAGGCCCTCAAGCATCCCACCTGGGTCATGGGTCGCCGCATCACCATTGACTCGGCCACCATGCTCAACAAAGGCCTTGAAGTCATCGAGGCCTGCCGCCTCTTCAACGTCCCTCCCAGCCAGGTGCGCGTCACCATTCATCCCCAGTCCACGGTGCACTCGCTGGTCGAATACGTCGACGGCTCCATCCTCGCGCAGATCTCCGTCACCGACATGCGCCTGCCCATCCTTTACGCCCTCGCCTATCCGGAACGGCCGGCCTCCAGCCTCAACTTTGACCTCGCCGCCCTCCGCCACCTCGACTTCGAGCAGCCCGACCTCGTCCGCTTCCCCTGCCTCCGCCTCGCCTTCGAGGCCGCCGAAAAAGGCGGAGCCCACGCCATCGCCCTCAACGCCGCCGACGAAGTTGCCGTCCAGGCCTTCCTCGATGGCCGTATTCCTTTCCTGGGCATCCCGCGTACAATTGAGGGGGTACTCGCCGCAACTCCGGAAGCCCACCCCGCAACCATCGCCGAGGTGCTTGCATCCGATAAGCAGGCGAGGGAACAAGCCCGGGCGCTGCTTGCGTAATGCAAAAGGTGCCGCAGGATTTTTGTTTTGAGACCCTGGAATCCGCACAATTCCGCGTGCCCCATACCTCGGTTTTGAGACCTGGAAAGCGCGCTCTCCCGAAGGAACTGCCGTCCACTTATGCATGAGTTTCTGGTTTCTGCCGCTGCCTTCATCGTCCTCGTCGGCCTGATCGTCGTCCTGCACGAACTCGGCCATTTCGCCGCGGCCAAGTTCTTCCATATCCGCGTCGAGGCGTTCTCCTTCGGCTTCGGCCCCCGTCTCTTCGGCTTCAAATACGGCGAGACCGACTACAAAGTCTGCCTCCTGCCCCTCGGCGGCTTCGTCAAAATGACCGGCGAAAACCCCTCCGAGGAAGATGCGCAGGACATCGCCTCCGATCCCGCCGCCTTCACCTCCCATCCCCGCTGGCAACGCATGATCATTGGCCTCGCCGGCCCGGTCGTCAACTTCCTGCTCTGCCTCGCGCTCATGTTCGCCTACTACGCCTTCTTCAATGAAGTGCCCTCCGTCAACGTCAGGAACACCGCCATCGAGTGGGTCACTCCCGGCTCCACCGCGGCCTCCGCCGGCCTGCGCACCGGCGACGTCATCCTCAGCTTCGACGGCGTACGGCATCCTGACTGGGATACCGTCTACGCCCATGCGCGCCTCAACGCCAATCAGATGGTCCCGGTCACCGTCGACCGCGGCGGCGTCTCCGTGCAGCTCAGCCTGCCCATCCCCTCCAGCGCCAAAGACGACTCCTTCGACTTTGCCGACCTCGGAATCTCGCCCCAGTTCCTGCCTGGACCCATCGAGGTAGCCTCCGTTCAGCCCGGCTACCCGGCTGCCTCCGCCGGCCTGCGCAGCGGCGACAAGATTGAATCCGTCGACGGTCTCGCCTTCCACTCCACAAACACCCTCCTCGCCTATATGCAGTGGGATCAGGGCAAGCTCATGCACCTTACCCTCCTGCGCAACGGCGTCGCCGTCGCCATCGCCGCCACCCCGACCAAAGTCGATACCCGCTGGATGCTCGGCTTCAGCCCGCAGCCCATCCCCATCCGCGATCAGCCGCTCTCTTTCCTCTCGGCATCCAAAAAGTCCCTGGCCTTCTTCAAGAGCAACTCCCTCCTCGTCGCTGAAGTCCTCGACCGCCTTTTCACCCACCGCCTCTCCGTCTCGCAGCTCATGGGCCCCGTCGGCATCGCCAAGGCCGCCGGAGAAGCCGCGGAGATGGACGGCTGGCTGCCCAAGTTCGGCCTCGCCAGCGAGATCAGCCTCCAGCTCGGCATCCTCAACCTCCTGCCCTTCCCCATCCTCGACGGCGGCATGATCCTCCTGCTTCTCATTGAAAGCGCTCTCCGCCATGACATCAGCCTCGTCATCAAGGAGCGCATCTACACCGCCGCCTTCGTCGTCCTCATCGCCTTCTTCGCCTTCGTCCTCTTCAACGACGTCAGCAAGCTCGGCCTCTTCACCCACATCAAACCCTGAAAGGCAGGGGTCGGAGATCAGGGATCGGTTGCGACAGCGAAGCGACGGCTTCCTTCCCGCCCCACTGAACCCGATTCCTGACCCCTGACCCCTCTTATGCCCGTCACCACGCAAGTCCGCGTCCGCTACGCTGAAACCGACCAGATGGGCGTTGTCTACTACGCCAACTACCTCGTCTGGTTTGAACTGGGCCGCGTCGAGCTCCTCCGCTCTCTCGGCCTCGCCTACAGCAAGCTCGAAACCGATCACGGATGCATTCTCCCCGTCATCGAGGCGCGCTGCCGCTATCGCTCCCCCGCCCGCTACGACGACGAAATCCTCATCGAAACCCGCCCCGCCATGCTCCGCGGCACCGTCCTCAAGTTTGCTTACCGCATTCTGTGCAAACAACCCGCCGGCGGCGAAAACACGCTGCTGGCTGAAGGCGAAACCGTCCACGTCGTCTGCGACGATCAGCTCCAGCGCAAGCCCTTGCCCGAGCACTACGCCGATGCCCTGCGCACGCTCATGGCGCAGGGCGGATGACCGCTCGCTGCGGCGTCCCCAGGCCATCGTGGGCTCGCTCCGGTTTCTCCGGCATTCTCAGCCGCCGCCCAGCCATGGGCCTGCCCGGGCTTCTCGACCAAGCCCCCGCGCCTCGCCTGTCCCTACACTCACTAAGACGGAGGCTTCGCGCCCGCTGTTCAGATATTTTTGAACTGATCTGACAGCGTTACGGGAGAATTGGGCAGCGATAGGTGGGTGAACATGTTCAGTTTTTTGGGGTTTTACCGGTTTTCACGAAATCTTCAACATCGGCTACTCGTTCTTTGTAGTCTCTGCAATTTTCGTCGTAACACGACAGTCCTGAAATCGGCTCCCAGTGAAACACAATATGCAGGGGATGATTCAAACCTTCGGAACGTTGGGGTTCGGAAAGCTCGAGAATGCCGGCCGTAACAACGGCACCGAATTCTGTGAGGTGGAGATGAGTGCCCTTAAACACATCCCGGTAAACAACCCATCCGCAGATAGATGCGGACGGCCCGTAGATACTGACAGAGGATCGCGGGATGACTCCCGTTATCCCCTGGCTCTGTTGGCTGGAGTATAACTGCGACGTAATGCTGTCGGAACTCGTGAATCTGAGCCGCTCAGGCGCAGATTGGCCGATCTCATAGTGTATTCGCCTCCAAGCGCTGGGCGCCGGTGTGACGCCGATATTCTTCACATCTGCTTCAAAGAGCACTTGCTGCGAGACTGGATCGGTGTGGATATCACCCGGCGTGAAAACGAGCCAAGGCCTGTTTTGCAAATCAAAGAATTCTTCCCCCTGTGTGACCGCTGCAGCAGCCGAGCTAGCCGAATTGTTTTGTGCAACGGACTGGACCTTCATCTGCTCCAAGGTATCGCCGAATTGCTTCTGACTTTGCCTGAGAGCACAAGCGGCAATATCCGCGGATTTGGTCGCCGCTTCCGTGGCTATCCTCATCTGGCATGCCTGATAGGTTGCCACGGCACCATAGAAAATCGCTCCAAGAGCGGCAATCCAAGTCGCGGCTTTTATCGAATTCTGCACGCCGTAGCTACGATCATCTCGCTTGGCCTTGTCACCTTCCGTTGCCTGGCTCGCGGCAAAGACCTTTTCAGCGAATTTCATCCTGATTTCTTCGTTTTCATCGTTGCTAGCGCCTGCGGCGGATATGGCATCACTGTGTTGCTTGAGGCGCTCTTCAATTTTATTGATCTGATCTGGAATTGCGGGTACGTGACTAACTGCATCCGCTATTTGTCCCAGCCACTTTCTGTACTGCATGGCTCACCTCCAGAGGGGCGATAAAAGAGCATCTCTATGGATTGAAACACACCACGAGTTGAACGAACTGCCTAGTGTAGCCCACCAGAAGGTGGACATAGTTAGGTGACTGTCAGATAGGCGAAGAGGGGGGGGGAAATCCACAATCCTCGTTACCGCGGCATCTTCGGCAAGACGAAAGTCGTGCATTTACACGAAATTCAATCGATGAAATATGCGGCGGACTACCTTCGGCGAGACGGCGCACTGTCGCTTCGTCAGTTTCAAACGCGCATGCTATCCGATGGTAAGTTGCATTCTTCCCGCCCCGCACAAAAACAGCCAAAGGCCCCTCGACCCAGTGCGCTGCCGCGGGTGACAAAGTCACGCCAATCGCTCAGCGCACCACCACCGCCATCGCAAATCCGTCCAGCCCCTTCATGCCCACGGTCTGCAATGCCACCGCGCTCAATCGCGGATGCTTCGCCATCGCCGCCAGGCAG
>JAKCDN010000074.1 GCA_021841795.1 Acidobacteriota bacterium
CCGGATCATCCGCCGGTAGTTCGACCCCTTCGATCGCTCCATGCCCGCGGCCGCCGGCCACGTCGCCAAACCGCCCAACGCAAACGGCGGCGAGCCTTCCCATTCCGCATGCAGCCGATGCCGCATTGCCGCGCGTCGGCGCAGCCGTGCACTTCGCTCCTGCCGCCTTCGGGGCCAACGCAGAAGCGCTCCGATCATGTACCCTTGAACTGTAGCCCATCCCCGCAGTCCAGATGCCACGTTCGCACCCATCAGCCCGTAATCGCGCGCAAAACCACAACCGCCTGCTGCTGCTTATCGCGGCCTACAAGCTTCTTCATGCGCTCTTGTTCTTCGCCATCGGCATGGGCGCGCACCACCTGCTCCATAAGGATGTGGCCGACCAGATCGACAGCCTCGCCCGCCATCTGCGCTTCGATCCCGAGTCGCGCCTCGTCAACTTCATCCTCGACAAGGCCGCGCTCGTCAACGATCCCATGCTGCGCCGCATCGGCTTCGTTGCCTACAGCTACGCCGTCATCGCTCTCATTGAAGGCATCGGGCTTTATCTCGAAAAGGCCTGGGGCGAGTTCCTTACCCTCGCCATCACCGCATCCTTTCTCCCCTGGGAGATCTTCGAGATCCTGCGCCACCTCACGCTCTTCCGCGTCAGCCTGCTGGCCATCAATATCCTGGTCTTTCTCTACCTGCTCCGGCTCGTGCTCGCCCGCGCCCGCAAGAGCGCCGGCGCCTGGACGCACTGATCCCCCGGCGGAGCAGGCGCGTCTCGCGCTCGCACCTGCTGCCCGCCGTCCCGCTGCTGCGTTCCCTGTGGCTAAGCTTTCTTCACCGCGTGACCGCCAAAGGCATTGCGCATGATCGCCAGCATGCGGTCGGTAAAGTTGTTGTCCTCCCGCGAGCGGATGCGGCGGATCACCGATTCCGTGATCACAGGCGCCGAAACGTTCAGGTCAAAGGCCTCGAAGACCGTCCAGCGGCCTTCGCCTGAATCCACCACAAACGCCTGCAATCCATCCAGCGTCGGGTTGCCGGCCAGCGCCTCTTCCGTCAAATCCAGCAGCCAGCTGCGAATCACGCTGCCATACCGCCAGATGTTCGCAATCTGCGGCAGGTTCAGGTGCATCTCTTCTTTCTTTTCCAGCACCGTGAACCCCTCGGCGTACGCCTGCATCAGGCCATACTCGATCCCGTTGTGCACCATCTTCACAAAGTGTCCCGCGCCCGCCGGCCCCACGTGCCCCCAGCCCTTGTCCTTTGCAGGCGCCAGCGTCTCGAAGATCGGCTGCAGGTACTTTACCGGCTCCTCGTCGCCGCCCACCATCATGCTGTAGCCCTCTTTCAACCCCCACACGCCGCCCGACGTTCCCACGTCCACAAAGTGAAATCCCTTCGCCGTCACCTCCTTGTGCCGGCGCATCGAATCCTTGTACATCGAGTTCCCGCCATCGATCAGAATGTCCCCGGGATTCAGCAGCGGCTCGAGCTTCGCGATCGTATCGTCCACCGGCTGGCCCTGCGGCACCATGATCCAGATGGCCTTCCGTCCCTTCAGATTCTTCGCCAGATCTTCCAGCGAAGACACGCCCACATTGCCGGATTCCGTCAGCCGGGCCACCGCCTCCGCGCTGAAATCAAAGCCCACGACCTGGTGCCCGCCCAGTTGCAGGCGCTCCGCCATGTTGCCGCCCATCTTGCCCAGTCCGATCAGTCCTAGCTGCATTGGAACCTCCGTTGTTTTTGGTGAAAGGGGAATTTGAATGATAGCCCGGAGCCGGCAGGCGGCGGCTGGCTGCCGCCGTTACAGAACCCCAAAGCCATGCAACTCGCTGCGCAGCGCATGCGCGCCCGTGAACCGCACCGCCGTCATGCCTGCCGCCGAACCCGCCTCGACATTCTCCGCGCGATCGTCGATGAACAGCACGCGCTCCGGCGCGCAGCCCAGAATGTCGAGCGCGCGCCCGTACATCGCCGGCTCCGGCTTGCGCAGCCCCATGTAGCAGGAACTGAACGCGACCTTGAAGTAGCGCCGCAGCCCGAAGTGGCTGAATCGGTAATCGTTCGTCTCCCGCGCCTCGTTGTTCAGCGCGCCGATCATACAAACGTTAGATGCGGCAAGTTCCTCCACAATCGCCAGCGCGCCATCCGCCAGCGGTTGCGATTGCGCCAGCATGAACGCGAACAGCTCCTCGCGCGAAAAATTCCGCGGCTCGTAGAAAACTGTCGCATCCAGATACTGCTTCAGATCGATCTCGCCGCGATCCCAGGCCGGCATCACCTCGCCGTTGCGCGCTTCCATCTCGTGCGCATCCAGCCCGAACCGCGCCGCCGCCGCCGCGCGCTCGCCGTGGTCCCATCCGTTGGTCAGCAGTACGCCGCCGATGTCAAAAAGAATCGCGTCAAAGGGGAACATATTGGTCGGGGTCCGTGATTGGGGGACCGCATCGCGCACCGGTCCGGATTGGCTTACGGCTATGGTCCTGGAACAGTTCCAATAAAATTTCGATCAATTTCCGCTGCGGCAGGCCCTGACGCGCGCCTCCGGCTCACGCCCTCGGCGTCGAGCCGTCCCCGCACTGATACTTGGCCTCGATCGCCAGCAGCTTCTTGAAGCGCCGTTCAAAACGGCCCTCCTGCGCCTGGAACCGGGCCGCGATATATGCGTTGGCCAGATCCATCGCCAGCGCGCCGCCGATAATGCGCGCCCCGAGAACCAGCACATTCATGTCGTCGTGCTCCACGCCCTGGTGCGCCGAGTACACATCGTGGCAGATCCCGGCGCGAACCCCCGGAATCTTGTTTGCCGCCACGCACACCCCCACGCCCGATCCGCAGATCAGAATGCCGCGCGCCGCAACTCCCGCCACAATCGCCTCGCCCAGCCGCTGCGCAAAGTCCGGATAGTCGTCCTCCGGCTCAACCTTGTATGCTCCCAGATCCACCACCTCATGGCCGGCTCCGGTCAGGTTGGCGCGCAGCTCTTCCTTCAGCACAAACCCTGCATGGTCCGATGCAATCACCAGTTTCACGTTGATCCTTTCAAATGCAGGACGACCGTTGTCAGATCCGCTTCCGGCAGCCGTCGCCGCCGCCGGAAGCCCGGCCCGCCCTGCTACTTGATAAGCGCCTTTGCCCGTGCCGCTACGTTCTCCGCCGTAAAGCCCAGTTCCTTCATCACCACGGCCACCGGGGCCGAAGCGCCGAATCGATCCAGACCGACCACGTCGCCGTTGGAGCCGACATACTTCCACCAGCCCAGCGTCGCCCCGGCCTCTACGGCCAGCTTGGGAACGCCCGCCGGCAGCACGCTCGCCTTGTACTCGGCCGGCTGCGCGTCAAAGAGCTTCCAGCTCGGAAAGCTGACCACGCGCGCCCGGATCCCCTCGGCCGCCAGCAGCGTGGCCGCGCTCATCGCCACCCAGACCTCGGAGCCGCTGCCGATCAGAATCACCTGCGCGTTCTCCGCGTCTTCGAGCACATAGGCGCCCTTGCTTACGTCCGCGTACACATCGTGCTTGGTCGCGTCGATCACCGGCAGATCCTGCCGCGTGAACGCAAAGAACGCCGGTCCCTTCCGCTCCAGCGCCAGCCGCCACGCCGCCGCCGTCTCGTTCGCATCCGCGGGATGAAAGTCCACCAGGTGCGGCACCGCGCGCAGCGCCATCAGCTGCTCGATCGGCTCGTGCGTCGGTCCGTCTTCGCCCACGCCGATCGAGTCGTGCGTGAACACAAAAAGCGAGTGCACTTCCATGATCGAAGCGATCCGAAGCGCCGGCTTGGCATAATCGGAAAACACAAAAAACGTCGAGCCGAACGGAATCAGCCCGCCATGCGCCGCCATCCCGTTCACCGCCGCGCACATCCCCAGCTCGCGCACGCCGAAAAACACGTTGCGCCCCGCCGGATCATCGGCAAAGTGCGCCGAGTTCTTGAAGATCGTCTTCGTCGATGCCGTCAGGTCCGCCGCGCCCCCAAACAGCTCCGGCACCTCGCTTATCAGCGCATTCATCACCTGCTGGCCGGCATTGCGCGTCGCCACCGGCTTCTCCGTCCCGAACACAGGAATCGCCTTCTCCCATCCCGCCTTCAGTTCGCCCGCCTGCGTCCGCTCAAACTCCGCCGCCGGCTCCGGAAACGCCGCCTTGTACCCCGCAAACAGTTGCTTCCACTCTCCCTCCGACGCCGCGCCCTTCGTCACCGCCTGGCGCCAGTTGGCCAGCGCCTCATCCGGCACCACAAAGCTCTGGTCCTCGGGAAATCCAAAAAACTTCTTCGTCGCCGCCGCATCCGCCGCGCCCATCGCCTCGCCGTGGACCTTGTTCGTCCCCGCGCGCGGGCTCCCATAACCGATCACCGTGCGCACCGCGATCAGCGACGGCTTGTCCTCCACCGCCTTGGCCGCTGCAATCGCCTTCTCAATCCCCTCCAGATCGTTGCCGTCCTGCACCCGCTGCACGTGCCAGTTGTAGGCCTCGAAACGCTTGTACGCATCCTCCGTAAAGCTCCAGTTCGTCGGCCCGTCCAGCGAGATCAGGTTGTCGTCGTACAGCACAATCAGCTTCCCCAGCTTCAGCGTGCCCGCCAGCGATGCCGCTTCGTGCGTGATCCCTTCCATCAGATCCCCGTCGCCGCACAGCGCATAGGTGTGATGATCCACCACGTTGAAGCCCGGCCGGTTGTACGTCGCCGCCAGATGCTTCTCCGCCATGGCCATGCCCACCGCCATTGAGAATCCCTGCCCCAGCGGCCCGGTCGTCGCTTCCACGCCATCCGTCCAGCCAAACTCCGGATGGCCCGGCGTCTTCGATCCCCACGTGCGAAAGCTCTTCAGGTCGTCCAGCGTCACCTTGTAGCCGGACAGAAACAGCGTCCCGTACAGCAGCATCGACGCGTGGCCGTTCGACAGCACGAACCGGTCGCGGTTCGCCCACTTCGAGTGCGAGGGATTGTGACGCATGACCTTTGTGAACAGCGTGTATGCAATCGGCGCGCACGCTATCGGCGCCCCCGGATGGCCGCTCTTCGCCTTCTCCACCCCGTCCAGGGCGAGCAGACGCAGCGTATCGATCGAAAGCTTGTCGAGTGAGACGGATGCATTGGTTGAAGCCATAGTGGTCTTCGCAATTCCTTTCAATGAAGGTGGGATCGATGGGTTGGAACGGGACTAAACCTGGTCCACCTTGACCCTTATATTGTATCCAAGCCAGGCATCCCGTTCCGTGCCCAGTTCGTTCCAGTGCAGCGTCCACTCCACCTCTTCGCACCCGGCCGGTGGCGTCAAATCCGCACTGAATCCCGCGCTGCCCTGTCCACGGCTCACCGCGCCGTGCACCGTCTTCCAGCCATCGCTGGTCCAAACCACGTCAAAATGGCCCTCGTCCAGAATCCGCAGCGTCTGCCCGGCCGCGATCTGCTGAATCGGCCGCCGCCGGCTGTAAATCTCCATATCCCGCCGTCGCCGCCTGCGCCCCTCCGGCTCGCAGTACCGCTCATACACCGGATCGATCCGGTCATAGACCTTGCCATCGGTCGCCGAGCGCAGCAGCTTCAGATACTCGGCGTGCGCCCACACCAGCGGCACCGCCGAGCCCGCGGGCTTGCCCGTCTGCAGGCTGCGCTCCGGCCGGTCCGCTTCATCCCACACCTGCTCCGGCAGCAGTTGCCCGCAGCTCGCGTAGCGCTCATAGGTCTCGATCAGCCCGCCGATCTCTCGGCCCGCAGCCAGCTCGTAGTGCGCGCGCTCGCCCGTCAGCAGCGGCCATACCCGTCCCTGCCCCCATCCCTGATAGGGACCGCCGTCCGGCCGCTGGCCGTAGCCATCCCAGTTGTAGCGCAGCCAGCCCGGGCCCTGCGGCAGTTCCCGCCTCAGCACCGCGTCCGCCACCTTCAGCGAATCCACAATCAGCGGATCGTCCGCTCGGCGCACCCCATAGCGCACCAGCTCCAGAAACCCCGCGTCGATAATCTCCCGCGCTTCAAATTCGTACCGCGTCCCCGGCGGACGGTTCGCCAGACGCAGCATCTCCTTGCCGCAGCTCTCGTGCGCATAGGCCGCTCCGCACTCCGGCGGACGGATGCGCATATAGTGCCGCTTCACCTCCGCATCCAGAACTCCGTTGTTGGTCACCGTCCAGTCTTCCAGATGGCTCTCGATCCAGTCCGCATACTCTTCCAGATACACCGCCAGCTCATCCGACTCGTGCGCCCGCGCGATCTCCGCCGCGCAGATCAGGCCGCTGATTACAGCCGCCAGCGTCGACGGCGAGTAGCCCGCATTCTCTTCCCACCGCTCCTGGTGCGTAATCGGCGCGTTGCGCACCAGAAAGCCAGCCGCCCGCTCCACAAACGGAAATACCGGCAGGTTGCCCAGACCGTCCGCCTTCCACAACCGCCATGCCAGCATCAGCGGAAACGCCACCTCGTCCAGTTGCTTCCCGCTCCAGTAGGGCGTGCCGTCAATCCAGAAGTTCTGCGCAAAGCCCCCGTCCGGCTGCTGCGTGCACGCCAGATACACCAGGGCCCGCAGCGCCGTCTCCGACCGACCGCAGGCCAGCAGCGCCGTCGCCGTCTGCACCATGTCCCGCGTCCACACCAGGTGGTAGCCGCCCAGATCGTCGTCCCCCTTCACCTGCCCCCAGGGAATCGACGCCGAAGCCACAAATGCACCCGAGTACGCCTTGTCTTCGTGCGCCAGCAGCACCGCGTGGCTGGCGCGCATCAGCTTGCCGCCGTCCCTCGCATGCGCCTGAAGCCAGTCTGGATGCGACGCCCGCCGCCACTGCTCGATAAACCGCTCGCGCTGCTGCGCAAACGGCACCGCAAGCGAGCCGACCGTCTTCTGCAATGCCGTATGATGTCCCTCGCCAATCCCGATCGCCAGCGTGAACTCGCGCACCGCCGCATCGCCATCCACCCGCGCCACGCCGCCGTTCCCGTTGCGCCCGATGCACCCCAGGTCGATCTCGCCCATCACCGCCACGTTCCCGTCCCGGGCCGACCCGAACTCCCAGTCCATCGCCAGATTCTGCATCAGGTCCTGCCAGCCGTCGCTGGCGCCCACATAGCCGCAGCTCATGCGCGAGAATCCGCAGCTGGCCGTCATCGCCAGTGACCACTCGTTCTTCCACGCCAGCAGCACCTTGTGCCCCGCCAGGTCCAGCGCCCGCGCGGAGTTGCCTTTGCCCCCGCCATTCAGGTGCGGCGCCAGCAGCGCATAGACCTTCAGCCGCGGCACCAGGTCCGCTCGACCCTCCACCCGCACGTGCTGCAATACCACCCCGTGGTGCGGATCGCAGATCATCTCCTTGGTCAGCGTGTACCGGCCCTCCGGATCGCGATTCACATAACGCACTCCCAGCGCCCCGGGATCGATGTACTCGAAGCTCGTCTTGAGATCGCGCTTCTCCTCGTGGACAAACGTCTCCCCGTCGGTCACCAGAAACTCCATGTCCCGCACCTGCGCGTGATCGATCGTCGGGTGGTACACCTCGTTCAAGATCCCGTGCGAGCACGTGAACCACACCCGGCTCGAACCTGCATAGGCCGTCACCACCGCATCCTTCACGCTTGAAGTCCACCGCGGCGCTAGTCCCGGCGCGCCAAACGCCTCGCCCTGTTGTTCCAGCCACTTGTACATCGGTTCGTCGTCCATCCTGTCCACCGCTTCTTACTCGTTCACATACCGCAGTCTGGTACCGGAACGCAATTCAACCGGCGCCGCCTGCACGGGCGCTGGATCGGAGCTTGAGTCCTGGTTCCGTCTTCTCTTCAATGCACTCTGAAATCGACCGCCGCGGGAAAGCAGCCTGTCCGGTTGGAAGCCGCGCACTGTCCCGTTCCATTGTGATGCACTTTGCGTGCAGAAGGTTACTACGTGAAGCCGCTTATCCCTCCGCGCCCATGCAATCCGGCGGCCGGAGCCGGTGGCTTTCGCGCGCGGCATCCCGCTGCGCAACCGCGCCGGTCTACCCTGCCGCCGCACCTGCGCCGTCTCCTTCCGCCCCGCAGTCCCTATTGGCCCTCGACCCGCGCCCGGGCAAGCATGTATTTCACCGCCGCTTCCATCTCATCCGGCGTCACATCCTCCACCACCCCGGCCTCGCCAATCCCGAACGGCAGCACGAACCGCCTCACCCCGCCCACATTCTTCTTGTCGCTGCCCGTCGCCGCCATCACCCGCGCCGCGCTCGCCTTCAACCTCGGCAGCGGACCATAGCGATAGATCAGCGTCTCCATCCGCTCCATCTGCGCCCCGGTAATGGTGCCCCGCCGGCGCGCCACCGCCAGCGCCGCCACCATGCCCCAGCCCACCGCCTCGCCGTGCAGCATCGCCTTGTAGCGCGTCGCCTGCTCCAGCGCGTGGCCCACCGTATGCCCAAAGTTCAGGATCATCCGCAGCCCGCTCTCGCGCTCGTCCCGCCGCACCACGTCGGCCTTCATCCGCACCGACGCCGCAATCACGCGCTCCAGCGCCTTCGGCTCCCGTTGCAGAATCGCGTCCGCATGCTCTTCCATAAACCGCACCAGCGCCCGGTCCCGGATGATGCCCGCCTTCACGCTCTCCATCAACCCCGCCCGCAGCTCGCGGTCCGGCAGCGTCCCCAGCGCGTCGATATCGCCAAACACCGCCCGCGGCTGAAGAAAATTCCCCACCAGGTTCTTGCCTTCGGGCAGATTCACACCCACCTTGCCCCCCACACTCGAATCCACCTGCGCAAGAAACGTCGTCGGCACCTGCACAAAGGGAATGCCGCGCATGAAAATCGCCGCTACAAACCCTCCCACGTCCCCCACAATGCCCCCGCCCAGCGCAATCAGAAACGATCCCCGGTCGCCCCCGGCTCGAATCATCTCCCGCGTCAGACGCTCCACGTTTTTCATCGTCTTGTGCTGCTCTCCCGCCGGTAAAAACAGCACCAGCGGCGCCTCGGAAAAGGAGCGCAGCACGCTATGTCCCCACAGCGCCCAGATCTCCGGCGACGTCAGCACAAACACCCGCCGCGGCAGCCGCCCTACCGCGCGCTCGATCCGCTGCGCCAGGGTCTCCAGCAGCCCGCTGCCAATCACCACGTCATACTTCGCCGAAGGCGTCTCTACTCGTATCGTCTGCACAATGTCTTCATTCTATTGCGACGCGCCCACCGGCGCCGCCCCGCGGAAACCCGCAGGAATCACAAAACGCCCTCCCCGGCCGGCGCGCCGCCGGCAAGCCCGCCGAACGCTCTGCCCTTGCTTCTGGCTTTATATTGCTTTCGGGAAAAACAGGCCGCTTCAAACCCGCCCTGAAAGACGCCGCCACTCCGGTCCCCGCGGAAGTAATCATGCCCATCAGCTTCCATTTCAGGGTCAAGCTCACCAGACAGCAAATATTCGAAGAGCTGCTTCCGATCGTCGTCTACGGCTGGATCTGGTAGCCTGCTCCCCGCTCCGGATGCGGCGCCCGAATACGCCCCGCTCTCTCCGGCTGCGATGATCCGCCGCCGTCATCCTCAGGCAAGACGGCGGGAGCGCCGTGGCGCATTCGCAACCGCAGCCTTCGGCTTGCCGCCGAGCGCGCGCCGCACCAGAAACGCTGACCGGTTCAGCCGGGCTTCGGCTGCGCGGCGGTCGATCTCCGCAAGCTGGCTTTCCCGCGCCGTCACGTTGAACCGAACTGTCTTTTCCGGCTCCGCGACAGCCACCAGAAACGCCACTGCGCCTCTCATCGCGGGATCGCCGCGAAGTTCGTCAAGGGTCGAGGAGTCGGGAATCGCTTCGCCGTCCTCGCGCATGCCCGCGATATGAAATACCAGCGCTTCGGCCGCCATCCGGCGCGCTTCCTCAAGGGTCGAGCCCGCGGTAACGCATCCCGGAAAATCCGGAAAACTGACGCCGTAGTCGGAGTCTGAATCCTTGTGAAGATAGGCGATGTATTCCATGCGTTCCTCTACCGGAGCTTCAGCCCGGATTGTTTCTCGATCGATCGAAGCGTCCCCGCAGGAAAGTCTTTCCTGGGGTGCGGAACCGTCACCCTGCCCGGTTTGGACGGATGTTTGAATTGCATATGGCTGCCGGCGTGAGCGGCCACCACCCATCCGTCTTCTTTCAGCTTCCTGATAATCTCGCGGCTGCTCATCTCCGGCCCGCTTCCCGGCCTCTATCATCATACACACTGCATACACACCATACAATCCGT
>JAKCDN010000075.1 GCA_021841795.1 Acidobacteriota bacterium
CTCGATCGGCATGCAGATCGGGGGCATTGGGGCGCTGGTTCCGGAACGGCGCAACGACCTGGCGCGACTGGGCGTGCGCGCCATGCTCGCCGGCACCATGGCCAACCTGATCTCGGCGTCAATCGCCGGAATTTTTCTGGGGTAGAAGCCAAGATCGCCCGCAGGCGGAGCTGCCGCGCAACCGGCGCAGCCTGAACAACCAGCGCTGCCGCGACCTGGGCTCGGCGTGGGCCGCAGAACTGCGCTCGGCGGCGCTGAAGGTTCCTGCGGCGGTGGCGGACGGAGACTGGAATGCGCTGCTGAATCCGAAGCATCCGGACTTCGCCAAGGTGGAAGCGGGCGCGATGAAGCCGTTCCAATTTGACGAGCGGCTGTTCCGGTAATGCGGCGGGGCGCACCTATCCCGGGTATGCGCCCGCAATGTAGCCTTCCAGCTCCTGGATCTTCTTTTCCTGGCCGCTGATGACCCACTTGACCATATCGCCGATGGAGACAATGCCGACCACCTTATCTCCGTTGAGGACCGGGAGATGGCGAAAGTGGCCGTCGGTCATCATGTTCATACAATCGTCAACGGTGTGCTTCGGGGTGACGGAGATCACGGGGCTGGTCATGATCTCCTGGACGAGCGTGTCCCTGGAGTGGTGCCCCTTCAAAATTCCCTTGCGGGCGTAGTCACGCTCCGACACGATGCCGATCAGTTTTTCGCCGGACATCACCATGAGGGCGCCGACGTCGTACTGGGCCATCATCGCCAGGGCCTCGAGCACCGTCTGCTGGGGCGAAACCGGGAGAATCTGATGAATGCTCTTATGTTTGAGAACCTGCTCAACCGTGTCGGTAGTCTTCATGGCTTCCTCCGTATGCCACTGCCGGGAAACTTTCGGGGCGATCCCGCCGTCGCCTTGGATAGATGAGCCGGTCTCCCGCCTGAGTTCTTGCGGCGAAAGTTCGCAACCGGCACTGACCGCTGTGGTAGAGAAGTATACGCTGGATTGCGTTCCGTTGTCGTATCCGCGGAAGGAAGCGGGCGGCGCGGATCACGCGGCGCCATTGCCTGCGCGCAGACGCCGCAGGCGATAGACGACGGTCAGCGCGGTGACGGTTCCGCAGGTCAGAAAGCTCGCGCCCAGGCCCACGATCAGCGAGTTATCGCGCTCGTAAAAGCCGTGCACCACGCCGATGACCTGCAGGATGCAGAAGCCTCCGAAGGTGACGAGGGAGACGCCCTCGTCGCTCTTCTTGCGCCACACGGCGATGGCCTGCGGCACAAACAGGGCCGCGTTGCCCAACAGCGCCAGCCCAAACACGAACGCAACGATCTGCCTCATCCCCAAACAGCCTCCCCGGCGCGTGCAGCGCGCATGTCGATCATCGCAGAAGCGCCGCGCCGGAGCGGCGAGGGAGGCGGGGAAAAAACCAGAGAGCGTCCGCGATGGGCGCTCATCCGGGATGGGAACGATTCAAGGCACGCGGGTGCGGACGAGCATGCGCGCGCTGAGCGCTCCACCGGCCATGGCGAAGAGCACCAGCAGGAACGAGGCAAAGGCAAAGTTCGCCACCACGATGCCGGCATGGCCCTCGGGAGAGAGCATCCAGTCCTTCTGCTGGGTTTCCTGCGCCTGCACCTCGGCGGAGTTGGGTCCGCCGATCCACCCGGTGAACTGCTGCGAGACCTGCATGTCAAGATCGACAAACTTTTTCCAGTCCGCGTCGATCTGGATTCCCTGGTGGAAGAGGTAGCGCTTGGCAAACAACTGGCATCCGTTGGCGGTAAAGGCGAGGCCGGCCGCGAGGATGCCGCAAACGAGGCCGATGCGCGCGCCCGCGCCCACGGTGATCCACCCCGGCCGCTGACCGCGCACATAGAGCGTGACCGCCCAGGCGCCTGCGGTTCCCATCAAGAGCAGGCCGAGAAGCCCCTCGGGCGAAAGAACCGCGCACAGGACGCCTGCAGCCAGCGCAAGGGGCAGCAAGGCGCGCAGAGCCGGCTTCCACTGCACCTGGCTGCGGTCGCGGACCGCCTCGGCCCAGCCTGCGCCCTGGGCATCACCACCGCCGTTCTCGGCGGGATACACAAGCTGGGGCAGCCCGCAGTTGGGGCAGAAACAGTACTCCTCCTGCACGGTCTGGTGGCAACGGCTGCACGACTGGTCCATATTGCAAGCCTACCGCATGGCAGCCGGATGCGAAAACTCAAGTGGGTTGAACACGATAGAAGATGCGCAGCGGGAAACTGGAGGCTGGGCGCCGGTCAACGCGGCATTTCCTGACGCTGCGGGATGCGCTCCCGCGCGACCGCACCAGCCCGCACCCTTTCGGCGCAGCCTGCCCTCAGGCGCGCCCCACCTGCATTGCTTTCACGCGACGCGCATGGCATCCACGGCGAATCCGCAGGGCATTGAGCAGATGGACGTGGAAGCGCATTCTGCAGTAGCGGCAGCGCACGGGCAACCGGAACGTCGCCAAAAAGGCGAGATCGCGCATCTGGAAATAAGAGGGGCGCAGATTGGTGGAACCGCAGAGATTGCAATGAACGGTCATCGTCCGTCATGCTCCAGCTAGAATTTTCAGAGCAGACCAAGGGCAACAACCCCATCGTAGAACACAACTGTCTCGCAATCGTACAGAAACACGTGGTCCCTAGTTACTTTGGAGTGACAGGGGCGGATGTAGAATCCGCCGCGGCCAGCCTCCGGGCAACGATTTGCACGGCGGCGGCAACCACTTCATCGAGGCTGAGGTTGGTCGAGTCGAGCAGTACAGCATCCGCGGCCGGCTTGAGTGGAGAGTCGGCGCGGTTGCGGTCGCGGTCATCGCGCGCACGGAGATCGCGCACAATTTCATCGGCAGGCGGGGGCATGGCGCCATTCCGGCCCAACTGCTGGTAGCGCCGCTGGCCGCGGACCTCAGGAGCGGCATCGAGAAAGATCTTGACATTGGCGTGAGGAAACACGACGGTGCCGATATCGCGGCCTTCCATCACCACGCCGCCCTGCGCACCAAGCTGCTGCTGCAGGCTCACCATCCAGGCCCGGATTGCGGGGAAGACGCTGACGCGCGAGGCCGCGTCGGTGACCATGGGGTTGCGGATGAGGCCGGTGACGTCTTCGCCGTCGAGGAGCACGCGGTTCTCCTCATCCCCGGGCTCGAGCCGAATCGAGGTCTCGGCGGCGAGCGTCTCCAGGGCGCCGGCGCGGTCCAGAGGCAGCCCTTTGCGCAGGGCGCGGAGGGCGAAAGCGCGGTACATGGCTCCGGTCTCAAGATTGAGCAGGCCGAAGTGGCGCGCGAGCTCACGCGCGATGGTGCTTTTGCCGGCTCCTGCCGGTCCGTCGATGGCCACGATGATGCCGGCCCCGGAGTCCGGTTTGCGCATTGGTTCGGCAGTCATCCGCGTTTCCGTTTAGCCGCGTTTCTTGGGCCGCGGGCGGCCGGAGGCGCTGAATCCGAAGCGGGCCCGATTGCCGGTCTTCGAAGATCCGGCCATTGCGGGCTTGCGCCGCGAGCGGGCATCGGTCATGGCGTCCTTGCGCGCGCCGGGTGCGCGCCGGGCCGAGGGCTTGCCGGCGGGCTTGGCATTGGAAACATGGCCGTTGCGCAGACCCCGCGCCGCGGGCGGCTTGGGCTTGCGCAGGCCGTTGCTGTTGCCGGCGTGGCTCCCGTTCTCCTTGGCATGGCCGTTGCCGTTGCCATTGCCATTGCCATTGCCGTTGCGATGCGCGTTGGCGCCGGCGGACTTGGCCGCGCCGCGATCCCAGCGCGGGCTGGAGTCGCGATGGGCTCCGTGGCTTGTACGCGACGCACTGTGCTTGCCCCGGTTTGCCGAAGCGGCCGCGGGCTTGTGAGTGCGGGCGTGGGCCGGCTTGCGGTTAAAGTGCGGGCGCGCGGGCTGAGATTCGTCCGCGGATTCGGCTTCAATCCGGGCCGCGCTCTCAGCGGACCTGCGCGGCTCGGATGCGGACGCGCCGAGGTCGGAAAGGGGCGCAGCGGCTTCACGCGCGTTGTAGCTGCGCTCAAAGGAGCGCAGGAACTCAGAGGACGCGGGCATGGCCGAGCTGGAATACGATCCGGAATAAATTGTCGAAGCGACGGAGAACTCGGGCAGGGTGCCGGCCACATAGTAATGCGGAGCATGGCCGAGGGAGATGGTGTGCACCTGGCGGGTCGCCACCAGGCCGCGCAGCACCTCGCGCACCTTGCTGCGGGCGGTGAGCGGCGCCAGGAAGATCTCCACGTCTTCCATGCTCGCAGCGATCACGGCCTGGAGATAAATGGACGCCAGCACAGAGATCGCGGTGACCTGCGAGGTGGAAGCGCCTTCGGCGATGGCTTTCTGATAGCGCACGCGCAAGAGCTGCCAGTGAGGGGCGCGATTCGGCGCAGAGAGAACCGGAATAATCCGCAGCTGCTGCCACAGCTCAGTGATGGCACGGAGAACGGCGGACTCAGTTACTTCGCGGCCGAGCGACTGCTTGAGCTGAGGAATGGTAGCCTCGCCGGCTTCAAGCAGTTTGTAGGCCTGGATGGCGAGGGGCGAGACGGCACGGGAGCCGGTCAGTTGCGGATTTCTGCGCCAGTCGCGGTCACCCCGCAGCGCGTAGACATACGGCAGAACCCACGCGGCGACGACAAAATCCGGCTGTTCTCCGGGCTGTCCCTGCAGATTGAGCCGCACCGCGACACCGTCGGTCTCGAGGCGAACCAGCAAATCCTCAGCCTGCGCGATCACCTTGGCCGAGGGCGCGGAGTTGTGTTCTCCGGCCACGGCTTCAACAAAAGAAGGGGCAACAAAGCTGCCGGACTGCTTTCGCGGTAAAAACAGGCAAAGCCCGGTTTCCTCTATCCAAGTCCGAGCATCCTCAAAGGTGAGGTGCCCAGCACCATTCTGGCGCATCCTTTCGGAGCGCGATGCTTCCAGTTGTTCTGCTGTCAAAGAAAAACCTCACTTCCAGGCTGGCGAAATCACCTGCCGGATCTGCTCCTGAGAGCTGACCGGCTACCTACTACAGACGATGGAAGGCCCGCAGGATCTCCTTCCACGAGTACAACAAAGCTATTGGACGTCCGTGTGGGCAACTGGTTGGGTGATCGGTCTTCGCAAGCTCCAACAACAACCATTCTATACGTTTTGCATCCAGAGGGGTATTCACTTTAATGGCGGAGTGGCAGGCGATGGAGGCGGCAATCCGGGTTCTGATTCTGCCAAGTGACTCACTGGCAACGGTTTGCTCAGAATCGGCGGCAGATTGCTCAATAATCTCGCTGAGAGTCCGTTCGAGCTCGACGCCCTCGAGGCCGACCGGGGCGGCTTTGACGGCCAGGGTTTGCGGACCAAAGGGCTCGACCTCAAACCCATTGTTTTCAAGCTCTTCTGCGACCCGGGCAAAGACCACCATCTGTTCGGGCCGCAGATCGACCAGCAGGGGCATGAGCAGCCGCTGGCGCTGCACCCGCTCGACCTGGCGCTCGCGCAGAATCTTCTCAAAGAGGACGCGTTCGTGGGCGACATGCTGGTCGATGATCCATAGCCCGTCATCGCCGGCGGCCAGGATGAAGGACTCGCGGAGCTGGCCCAGCGGCTTGATCGCCGCCAGATGATTGAGGGTTCCGGCGGCCTGATCGGCCTCCACCTGGGCAGCCTGGAGGGCCGTAGTTTTTTCGTAACCATCTGCTTTGTTTGCAGTTAGACCGCACCCATCGACGCCGGCGGCGGCCGGAGCCAGGAGCGCGCCAGCCGCCGCGCTCCACGCCGCAGGATCGAGTCCGGCACCGAATCCAGGCACGCTGGCCCCGCCCTGGCCAGCAAAGGGGAGGGTTGCCGGAACCGGCCGCGGCGCCGCCGGCGTGAGGCGGAGGGTTTCAGCATCGGCAGCGCCGAGCGTGTAGGCCCCGGGATCGGAGTCCTGTGGCGGCGCGTCCGGAGAGCCAGGCAGGGGGGACAGGCCAGGCGGCATCAGCGAAGGGCTGGCGGTGGGCTGAGCATCCAGGGCGTCAAGGAAACCCGCCGCCGGCCGGGCCTTGACGAGCGCCATGCGCAGGCTGTCGCGCACGAAGTCGTGCACCATGCTCTGCTGCCGGAACCGCACCTCGGTCTTGGCCGGATGCACATTGACATCCACCTCCTCGGCGGGCATCTCCAGAAAGAGCAGCACCACCGGGAAACTGGTGGGAGGAATCACATTCCGGTAGGCCTCGGTGATCGCGTGGAGGAGCAGCCGGTCGCGGATGAGGCGCTTGTTCACAAAAATATAGATCGAGTTCCGGTTCAGCTTCTGGAGCTCCGGTTTGGAGTAGAAGCCGCTGAGGCGCAGTGCGCCCGGCTGGCGCGGCGGTTCGTCGGGGTCGCGCTTCCAGGGCGGCGGGTCGGGCAGTCCGACGCGGGCAAAGGGCGTTTCTGCGGCCAGCGGCAGCAGTTGCGCCAGCGTCTGCTGCCCGAAGATCTGGTAGATGCGCTCGGCGGTGCGCTTGACGGGCGGGGCGGCAACAATGGTGTGGCTGGCCGACACCAGCTCAAAGTGCTTGTGGGGATGGACCAGCGCGTAATGGGTGACGAGCGCGGTCACGTGCGCCAGCTCCGTGGCCTCGGCGCGCAGGAACTTGCGGCGGGCGGGTGTGTTGAAGAACAGGTCCGAGACGGCGATGGTGGTTCCGCGGGGAAGCGCGACGTCCTGCACGCGGAGGATTCTGCCGCCGGCAATCTCAACCCGCGTTCCGGCCTCCGGCGCGGCCGCGGGCGCATCGGCCGGGGAGACAGCGGCTGTTTGCGCGGCGGTATCCGCGGCGGTTTCGAGGGTCACGCGCGCCACCGAGGCAATGGAGGGCAGCGCCTCGCCGCGGAAGCCGAGGGTCGCAATGGAAAGCAGATCGTCGGCGGTGCGCAGCTTGGAGGTGGCGTGCCGCTCGAAGGCCAGCAGGGCATCGTCGCGGTTCATGCCATGGCCGTCGTCCACGATGCGAATCAGCTTCCGCCCGCCGCCCTCGACCTCGACGCGAATGCGCATGGCCCCGGCATCCAGCGCGTTCTCCAGCAGTTCTTTGACGACCGATGCAGGACGGTCCACCACCTCGCCCGCGGCGATCTGGTTGGCCACCTGGTCAGGGAGTACGCGGATGCGGCCCATAAGAGATCAGGTTACCGCAGACAGACGCAGAGCGCAGGCGGAGAAGCGGGATGCGGGCGGAGAAGCATTCTCCGGTGGGTTCAGGGGCCGAGCAGGCGCTGGACTTCGCGGTGCAGGCGGGCGGTGATGGCGGCTTCAGAGTCCTCGGGGCCGAACTGGATGGGATCGCCGATGCGCACTTCGAGCTGACCGGAGCGGAACCAGCGGCGCTGTCCGGTTTTCATCTCGCCGAGGCCGCGGATGGCTGTGGGCACAACGGGAACGCCGGATTGGCGGGCGAGCAGCCCGATGCCGGGGCGGAAGGACGCGAGGCGACCGGCGGCCGAGCGGGCACCCTCGGGAAAGACCATGACGCTATAGCCGCGATCCATGGCCCTGCCGGCATGAGCGAAGCTCGACTGAAAGTCGCGCCGGCGCGGAAGCGGAAAGACGTTGAAGAGCGCGGTAAGCAGCCAGTAGATGGGAGGACCGGGCAGATAGATGCCCTTGCGGCCCGGCGGCCAGTCGGGGTTGCGCCAGCGCCGGAAGTCGAGGAGCATGTCGCCGGCCATGGCCACGGCGATGCGACGGCGCAGCGGGCCGGGGAGCGCATATTGGACGAGCGGGCCGTCGTAGGCGGTGACGTGATTGCCGACGATGAGCAGCGGACCTGGAGGCAGCGGATGAGCGGGGCCGATGACACGCGGCGCGGCCAGGAACCAGGTGAGCGGACGCTGCACGGCCTCAAGAAAGGCGCTGCGCAGCCATTGGAACGGCAGGCTCCAGGGCCAGGCGGGATAGACGAAGCGGGGGCGCGACGAGGCCGGGCCCGCGTCGCCGGGGAGGGCCTGGCCAGGAGATTGCGGGCCGCCCGGCTCGGGCGGGCGGACGGGAGCGGCGGCTTCGAGCGCAGGCTTTTCACTGCCGACGAGTTTGCGCAACTGGCCGAGGGTGTGGACATCTTCAAGCAGCCCGCTGGCGTCGACGATGCCGAGACGGTCTTCAATGGCGGCGGAGAGCTGCACGCGGCCGAGGCTATCGAGGTGGAGGTCTTCGGCAAGCCGGAGCTCGTCGCCGACGCCGGGGTTGGGCTCGGCGGTGATCTGCGCGATGAGGGCGAGGAGCCAGTCGGAGGCGGGTCCAAAGGGGGCATCGGGCGCATGGGCGGCAGCGGCGGCCTGCATGCTGCCGAGCCAGGCGGCGACGGGCTTGCGCCGCACTTTGCCGGTGGAGGTGCGGGGCAGATCGGGCTCAGGCCAGAGAACCCAGCGGCTGATGCGCTGAAACTCAGAGAGGCGGGCGTTGACGCGGTCGATGGCGGCGGCGGCAAGCGCGCCCGACCCGCGGCAGGCGAGAACGGCGCAGGGCTCAGGACCGGCGGGGGTCTGCATGGGGACGACGGCGCAGGCGGCGATTTCAGGCTGCTCCTCGATGGCGGCTTCAATGTCCTCGGGGTGAATGTTGAGGCCGGCGGCGGTGACGATGACTTCGCTTTTGCGGCCGAGGAAGCGCAGCTCGCCGGAGGTCTGGCGCTCGGCGATGTCGCCGGTGGCCAGCCACTCATCCCGACGGGGAAGGATGTGGCCGCCGTGCCAGGTGGCTCCGGAGATGACGTCGCCGCGCACCAGAACCTCGCCGTCAGGACCGAGCTTGACTTCGCGGCCGGCCATGGGCTTGCCGATGGTGCCGCTGGCGACATGGAAGGGATGGTTGAGGGTAATGAGGGCGGTGGATTCGGTCATGCCGTAGCCCTGAATGAGCACGAAGCCGAGTCCGTTCCAGAACTGCTCGACGGGGCCGGGCAAGGCGCCGCCACCGGAGACAAAGGCCCAGAACTTGAGGCCGAAGGCGCGGTGCACGCTGCGGAAGCGCCACCAGCGCCGCCAGGCCTTGAGGTCGCGGGAGCGGGCGAGGCGCCGATCGAGACCGGGCTGCGAGGCCTCAAGATGCGCCTTGAGGAGCGCGAGGACGCGGGGCACGGCGGCCAGCACGGAGATGCGTTCGCTGCGGAGGAGCTGAACGATGCGGGGAGCGGCGAGGCGGTTTTCAAAATGGATCTCGGCCTTGAGAATGGGCGGAACCCACAGTCCCATGGTCTGGCCGAAGACGTGGCTGAGAGGCAGGGTGTGCAGGATGCGCAGGGGATGCACGAGGGGCTCGTAGCGCATGTAGGGCTGGGCGCCGTCTTCAATGGGGCTGACGCTGGCGAGCACGTTGCCGTGGGTGATGACGATGCCTTTGGGGTCGCCGGTAGTACCGGAGGTGAAGAGGATCTCGAGCGGGGTGTCACGGTTGAGCCCGGCGACCGGGCCCACTTCCGCGGCGGGCAGGCGATGGGGCCAGTCTTCAAACGGGAGAGCGGCGATTTGCGGCTGGAGGGCGACGAGGCTGCCGAGCAGGCGGGCGTCACCGACGGCGAGCCTGGGCTGGGCGTCGGAGGCGACGCGGGCGGCAAAGTCGGCGGTTCCCGCGGCGTCAAGGGGAACAGCCAGCACACCGCGCAGGATGCAACCGTAAAAGGCGGCGATCCACTCCGCGCTGTTTTCAGCCCAGATGAGGACGCGATCGCCGGCGCCGATTCCCTGCTCCGCGAGATAGGCGGCAAAGCGGCCGGCCAGGCGCGCGAGCTCGCCATAGGTGATGGCGCGACGCCGGTTGCCACGATAGTGCACGACGGCGATCTGGCGGGCCAGCTTGCCGCCAGGGCGCCGGAAGTCTTCAATCAACGATGCGAGATGGAGACGCATGTGTCTACTGAAAGAGTGTATGGTTACGAGATTGACCGCTCGCAGTGCGCGCAGTTACATCTGTGG
This sequence comes from Acidobacteriota bacterium, assembly GCA_021841795.1. Classification (GTDB taxonomy): domain Bacteria; phylum Acidobacteriota; class Terriglobia; order Terriglobales; family Acidobacteriaceae; genus Telmatobacter. The sequence goes on from JAKCDN010000075.1 coordinate 9,914, forward strand.
TGCGCCCATGGACGCAAGGCAGAGCGGCGGCCGGGGGCGGCGGGTTTTTGCCTCTTCGCGGCAGCCCGGGGGCAGGTTGAGGAATCTGTTGCCGCCGGCCGCGGAAAGATTGCACGGTGCGCCGCTCCTGTCTGCTGAGACCGGGCGCAAGAGCCAGGGACCAGCGCGGTGATGTCTGGATACGAACCGGTATGTTTGACAGATGCTCCCTGGGCGCAGAAGTTGCAGTTTCCGGCGCAGCGGAGGGCGGGTTC
>JAKCDN010000076.1 GCA_021841795.1 Acidobacteriota bacterium
GGCCATGGGCTTCAACATGGTCCGCAAGCACATCAAGGTTGAGCCCGCGCGCTGGTATTACTGGACTGATACCCTCGGCCTCATGGTCTGGCAGGATATGCCCTCGTGCAACTCCTATCCCGGCCGCGAGTTCGTGCTGCCCCCTGAAGACAAGGAAGCCTTTGCAAGCGAACTGGCGCGTATGGTCAAGACCCACCGCAACGTTCCGTCAATCGTCCTCTGGTCCGTATTTAATGAGGGCCAGGGCCAGTTCGACACGGAGAAGATGGTGCAGATCGTCAAGGCTCTTGATGCCACCCGTCCTGTGAACGAGGCCAGCGGCGGACGCGACATGGGCTTCGGCGATGTTGACGACATTCACAGCTACCCCGAGCCCGCGGTGCGGCCTTCCACCGGAGCCAGAGCCATGGCCTGCGGAGAGTTTGGCGGCATCGGCTATCTGATTCCCGCTCACTCCTGGTCCGGCACTGGAAACGGTTACGTTGAGGTCGATACGCCTGCCGACCTGCTCTACCTTTACGCCGAGTTCTTCCAGTGGGTCAGGCGGCTCCGCGATAAAAACAATCTCAGCGCCGTCGTCTACACCCAGCTCACCGACGTCATGACCGAAGTCAACGGGCTGCTCACCTACGATCGCATCGCAAAGATTCCCGTTGAGCAGATTCGGCGCGTCAATACCTTCACCTTCCCCGCGCCCGGCTACAAGGATCTGCTTCCCACCTCCGCGCAGTCCGCTCAGCAGTGGAAGTATTCGCTCCGCAAGCCCGATGGCGATTGGACGAGCCTGGCCTACGACGACACGCACTGGCTCACTGGGCCCGCGGGCTTTGGCAATATCGCCGGCCACCCCGGCACCGCCTGGTCTACTCAGGATCTCTGGCTGCGCCGGCAGTTTCATCCCGGCGCCCTCACTGCGGCCGATCTTGAAAATCTCGTCCTCACCGAACTGCATCAGGGCGCGATTGAGGTTTTCATCAACGGCACCCAGAATTACACGCAGCGCGGCAACAACCGGTCCTTTGAAGAGATCTACGAACACAGGCCCCTGAGCGATGCGGCAAGAAAGGCGATTGTTCCCAACGCGGACAATCTCATCGCCGTCCATTGCACCGCCAGGGGAGCAAAACAATACTTCGACGCGGGCCTTTCCATACGAATCCCGTCGGTTTAAGCCGATGGCGTTGCCGACGGCGGTGCAGTGCCGGGCTGCAGCCGGAGCCCCGGCCCGTCTTCTGCACCGCGCTACGGCATCGTCTCCGTCGTTTCAAGGTTCCATGCCGGAGTCACGTTGCCGTCAGCGCCTCGGCATGCGCACCGGTGCGCACTTTGTCGTTGACATCCTCAAAAACCGCGTGGTAGCATTCCACACTGTAATCGATTACAAGACTTCACGCGCCCCTCTGCCGCCTATGGCCGTAGAGCGGCCGCCATGGAGTCCCTAATCGCAATGGCTCAACACCGGAGGGCAGCGTCTCGGCTGTGCCTCGATTTGCCGGCAAGGCGATGTCCAATCCGTACATGTCTCAAACATCGTCACATTGCGGAAACGATCCGGAAGCTGCAATGCTCGCGCCGGCATGCGCGCAGCGGCAACTTCCCCATGCGGCCACAGCGCGCCGGCAAAAAATCCACGCTTCATGCGCATCGTCCACGCCAGGACGAACGAAAGCACAATGACGCATTGAGCGTGCCATCATCACCTTCCTGCGCCCCCTCGAACGGGGAGCTTGATTCATCGGAGGCAACAAATGCATTCAGCAGCGCACACGTTGAAACAAAGATCACGGAAGATGTTTTCTCTGCCGCTGGCTCTGGCCGCGGTGGGCTGCGCGCTCTGGTGCCACACCGCGCGAGCCCAGAGCGGCGCCGGTTCGATTGAAGGCACGGTCACCGATTCAACCGGCGCGGTCATCCCCGGCGCCGCAGTGCACGTGGTCAACATCGGCACCCAGGTGGCCACTGACACCAAAACCAACAGCGTCGGCTTCTATCAGGTTCCCGAGCTCTTCACCGCTACGTACAGCATCACCGTGTCCGCGCCGGGCATGAAGACGTACAGCACCTCGATCGAGCTCCAGGTCGCGCAGAATGCGGTCATCAATCCCGCGCTCTCCCCGGGCCAGATCAGCCAGCAGGTCGTCGTCAACGCCGACAGCATCCAGCTCACCACGCAGGACAGCGGCTCCATCGGATCGACCCTCGAAAACCAGAGAATCAACCAGCTGCCGATGAACGGTCGCAACATCCTCAGCCTGGTGGGCGAAAGCACGCCGGGCATGGAAGACAACGGCCAGAAGATGGACGGCCAGGCTATTGAAGCTCTCGATTATCTCGTCGATGGAACCAGCACGCAGAACAATCTCTTCGGCGGGCAGAACAAGGACGACACCGGACAAAGCGGCAACGCGCCCACCGGCGGATCCACTCCTCCCGTCCAGTTGCTCGATGCCGACGCGATTCAGGAAGTCAAGGTGCAGGGCGCTGACTCAGGCGCGCAGTATGGCGCGCCCGCCTCCGCACTGCTCACCACCAAGTCCGGAACCAACGCGCTCCACGGCACCCTCTTTGAAACCGCCCGCAACAACGCCTTCGGCTTGGCCAGAAGAAGACAGGATCCCGCCAACTTCGCCGCTCCGCACCTGGTGCGCAACGAGTTCGGCGCCTCCGCCGGCGGTCCCATCGTGCTGCCCCACATCTATCACGGAAAAGACAAATCCTTCTGGTTCTTTGCCTTCGAGCGTTATTCGCTGGCCCAGCTTACTTCGCGGCTGGTCTCTGTCCCCACCAACGCCATGCGCACCGGCGACTTCAGCGGCCTCTACACCAAAGCCGGCATCCTGCAAACCCTCTATGACCCGGCGACAACGCGCGCCAACGCCAAGTGCGCTGTCCCCCACAGCGCGGCCACTGCCAACAATCCCTACTGCCGCACACCCTTCCCCGGCAATGTCATCCCCGGCAGCGAGATGTCTCCGGTCGCCAGCCTCTACGGACAGTTGATTCCCGCCCCAACCACCGCGGACAATCCCCTGATCAAGGGCAATCTCAGCGTACAGGAGCCCACCTTCCAGGTCATCCCGCAGTTCACCTTCCGCCTCGATCACGAATTCAATCAGAACAACCGCACCTACATTCGCTTTACCGAGACCAACTCGAATATCAACACCTCTTCGAGCGGACTGGTAAACCTTCCCGTTAACTCCAACGGCATTAACATCCCCTACGGCGCGGCCTTTGGCTGGACCAACTCCCCGCTCACATCCTTCCTGGCGGCGGGAAACTACACTCACATTTTTTCGCCTACTTTCTTTGCCGAAACCATCCTCTCGCAGCAATGGCTGAGCGACGCCCAGGTGCCGGGCACAGCGATCAATCACAACTACGAGTCCATGCTGGGTCTGCCCAACAACTTCGGCGAGGTGGGCTTCCCGGCCATCTCCGGTCAGATCGTCGGGCTCGGCTCCACGCAGACAGGAAACGCCAAGATCTCGCAGATTGTCTCCACCATCGACGAGAACTTCACCAAGATCGCAGGCCGCCACCAGATGTACTTTGGCGGTCGCTTCCGCCACACCCGGAATGCCGACCTGCCCAACGGCGCTGCCGACACCATCTCCTACGGCATCAATCCCGTCGCCCTCTACAACCCCACCTCGAAAACCAACTACAACGCATACCCGCAGACCGGCTATGCGGACGGCGCATTCTTCATCGGTTCAGCCGGCAGTTATGACGTCCACCTCGAGCCGGCGCACGTGCACTATCGCCTGCTCGAGTACGACGCCTACTTCCAGGACGACTTTCACCTCAGCAAAAGCCTCACCTTCAATCTCGGCCTCCGCTACGAATCCCACCCCGCCATCTCCGTCAAGGACAACGAGGCCGACACCTTTGACCTGAACAACGACGCTCTGGTCATGGGCAACTCGCTTTCCAATCTCATCGCCAAGGGCTACACCACCCAGGCCATCATCACCAACGACCAGCTCATCGGCGTCAAGTTCGAATCCGCGCAGCAGGCCGGACTCCCCACCAAGCTGATGAATAACTACAATCTCAACTTCCTGCCCCGCTTCGGCTTTGCCTACGCTCCCTTCCAGAACAAGTGGGGAACCGTCATCCGCGGCGCCTTCGGCCGTTACGACTATCCCACCCCGCTTGAGGATTACGAAAACCATCCCCAGGCAAGCAATCCCTTCACCGCCACCTATACGCAGAGCTTTGCCACCGCGAACCAGGCCATCGACGGTTATCCCAACGAATTGCTCCGCTACAACGATCCCGTCACCTTTGGCGTAACCGGCGTCAACACCGCCAACGTGGTCAACAGCAACTCCACCACTTCGATCCTGCCCGGACTGACGCCCTTCCTCGTCGCTCCCAACTGGGCGCCGACCTTCGTGAGCGAAACCAACCTCACCATCGAGCAGCCCATCAGGAGCTCCACCGTCGTCCGCGTCAGCTACATCTGGAACCACACCAGCAACCTGGACGTGATCATGCATCCCAACGGCCATCCCAGCAACTTCCAGTGGGAGATGGCCACCGGCACCGCGCTGCCCACCGGCGGCGCTGCCGTCATCGGCACCCCGCTGCAAAACACCTACGCCGCCACCGCCACCGGACCCTACGATCAAACCACCTGGGGCGATTTCTCCTGGCACACACGCGCCGGATGGGCCAACTACAACTCCCTCCAGGTCAACTTCCAGAGACTCTACCGGCACGGCTACGCCTACCAGTTCACCTATGTCTTCGATAAGGCCATGCGCATGGGCGGCAACCAGGTGGATGGCCTCTCCGGAGTCGCTCCTTTTGCCAACTTCCCCGGTGCGCTCGGCACCCTTGGCTCCATGACACCAACCGCCGACGACGGCCCCATCTACGGCGGCCTCACTCCGCCGCCTCCGCCGCCGGGCACGCAGGTCTGGTCCGACTACCACAACCTGAACGACTTCGAGCAGTATCAGCAGGACAGCTCGCAGCCCACCATGCACATCCGCTTCAACTGGCTCGTCGATCTGCCCGTTGGCCGCGGCAAACGCTACTTCGGCAATTCCAGCAAATGGCTCAACGAAATCATCGGCGGCTTCCAACTGGCCGGCGACAGCAATATCTTCGCCCCGCTCCTGCAGCCCACCTCCGGGGCCAACTGGGGCGCAGTCTCGCCCCTGCACATCTACAAACACAAGCACCCGGTAACTGACTGCAGCAGCGGCGTCTGCTACAAGGAATATCTCTGGTTCAACGGCTATCTTTCTCCGGCAGAGACCACCGGCCTCGGCAACTCCACCTGCCAGACCAACTGCATCTCCGGCCTGCCCGCCGACTATGTCTCCGATCAGGTTCCGATCGACAATACTCCGGGCACGACCGACTTCGGCGCCAACCTCGTCTACGTCACCCTGGCCAACGGAAAGCAGCAGTCCGTCGGATACGACGCCGGGCCCACTGGCAGCAACTACCTCAGCAAAACCTGGATCCATGGTCCGGTGAACTGGCCCGTGGATGCCTCGCTCTTCAAGGTGTTCCCCATTACCGAGCGCGTCAATCTCCGCGTCAACCTCGACGCCTTCAACGTCTTTAACATGCCCGGAGAAAATCCTCCCGGAGCCGACGGCCTCCAACTCTACACCACTTCCTACAACGCGCCCCGTCAACTACAGGTGACTGCGCGCCTCACCTTCTAAACACCTCACGGCCTGCTTCGCGGCAGCCGGACCCGCTTCTCGCGTCCGGCCGCCGCGAAGAACATCGGCCGACTGCAACGCCCCCCGCCCGGCTCGCGTTTTCCGCTGCTGCGCCCTGCCATCTCGGCCGCCGCGCACTCCCCGCCACGCGCGGGGCGCCAGCCTTCGCCGCACGATTCATGCGCGCTCCGCATCCCCGGAAAGCGATTGCGCCGCGTGCGCGGCGCACCCTCCCTCGCTGCTGCAACGGAAGATTTTCATGCTGCGGCTGATCAGAAAGCGCGGGCACACACCACCGCGGCGCTCATCGCCGGAACCGTGAGCGCGCTGCGCCTGAGCCGTTCCGTGCGCCTCGCCTTCCAGTGCCCCTCGGAGTCCACCTCCGCGCCTGCAAACGTCACTCCGGTCGTGCTCTCCGGCGAGGGCGCTTCCATACGCAGAACCGCCGCGTCCTCCACGCCCAGGCCGCTCAGTGATACCTGCGCCTCGGCCTGGCTCAGGTTCACCACCGTCAATCCCCGCGCCCTGCCTGCGCTGCCCGGCGCATACGCAAAAATCCCGTCCGGAGCATCCCCATCTTCCAGCGCCAGCATCTGGTCGCATCCTGCCGTCGCGGCGGCAAATGCAAGCATGCCGTAGTACGGCACGCCCGCCGTGTTCACGCCTCGTCCGTCGTCCTGTATCGGCGAGTAAGAGCTGACGAATCCAAGCTGGTTCACTCCCGTCTCCATGTTCACCCCGGCGCTGCCGTTCTGAGCCAGCAGCAGCATGGTGTTGAGCGTCCAAAGCGCCCCAACCATTGTGTTGCTCACGCCGGGCAGCCCGCCGCCGGAAAACGAATTGATCTCGCAGATCCGCCACGGAATGCCGCTCTGCTGCGAGGCCGCGCGCAACCGCGCTATCACCTCCGCAAGCCGCGGATCAGGACGCAGTAACTGATCGGCGCTGCCCTGTCTCTGCCCGTTGCGATAGTAGTGCGTGCTCAGCAACTGCACCTGGCCGCGCGCATCCTGCGCCATCCGCTCCACCCACTCCACGTTGCGCGCCGTGTCGGGCGCGGCATACCCCACCCCGGGAACGGCCTCGGCGATCGCCGCCCGCCAGGCCGCGAACTCCTTCCGATACTGCTCGTATGTGTACGGATCGGCGCGGAACGGCTGGCCCCGGCCGTAGCTTTCAACCTCATTCCCGATCTCAAGCGCAAGCAGCCGCGGGCCCAGCGCCTCCGCCACCGCCCGCGCCTCCACCACCGCTTGATCGATCGAGCCCTGCGCAAAATTCACGCTCCAGATCGCCGACCAGTCAACCGCGCGCAGAAAACCTGCGAACTGCTTCAGCGCCGCTTCGGTAATGACCGTATCCTTGGGCGCGAACGCCGGCTGGCCATCGCGATCGAAGCGCGTGTAATTGGCGACGATCCCTCCTACCCGCGCCACGCCCGCCCGCCCCAGCCCGCGCGTCAAAGTCACGTAGCGGCGATTCGCGGCGCTGAGCAGGCCCGGCCTGGCAACGGACAGCATCTCGTAACCAAGTCCGGTAAAGTTGGCCGCAAGCGCCATCGCGGCTCCCGCCGCCGGCCGCGGCCGCCATGCCGGGCTTCCCTGCCCCCATCCCCGCATCGCCTGCCCTGCCGTCGCCGCGGCCGTAGTTGCCATCATGCTGCGCGCAAATGCGCGTCGTGAGATCATGACCTGCTCCTCGCTGTGCCGCCGTCGCTCCAACGCCCAAGCGGCTCCGGCAGCTAAACCCCAAAGATACGCCGCGTAGAGCGGCCGCGGCTCCATGCGCGGCATCAACCTGCGCCACAAAATGCTGGCGCCGTGCGTATGAAATCGATTACACTGGTCCGCGTCTTCGGAGATTTTATATGAACCGTCGTGAATTCGTTAAACGGAGCGCAGCCGCCTCCGCCGCTGCCGCTCTCCCAGCCTCCGCCAAGACCTTGGCCAAGCCCGCCGCGCGGCCCAATGTCCTCTACGTCTTCAGCGACCAGCATCGCGCAGCCTCCCTGCCCGGCGAGCCCCTCAATCAGGCTCTCGCGCCCACACTTGACCGCTTTCGCCGTGAGAATCTCTCCATGGATGCGTGCATCTCCAATTACCCCCTCTGCGCGCCCCATCGCGCCATCCTCATCAGCGGCCTGTATTCGTGGCAGTCGAAGCTCGTGCATAATCAGCAGACCCTTGAGCCCGCCGTCCCCGGACTCGGCCAGGCCTTTCACGACGCCGGCTATCACACCGGATACATCGGCAAATGGCACCTCTACGCCGGCGAAAACAAATTTGTCCCGCCAGGCCCTTATCGCTTTGGTTTCGAGGACTGGCACGCCTGGGCCAATACCAATCGGCACTACGACGGCATCACCTTCGACCCCGACACCGGAGAGCGCATCGTCATGCCCGGCTACCAGCCCACGCGCATGACCGATCAGGCCATCGACTTCCTCGATAAGCAGAAGAGCGCGCAAAAGCCCTGGCTCCTCGTGCTCAGTTGGAATCCGCCCCATCCGCCCTTCGATCCGCCTGCCGACGAAAGAGACCTCTACGACCAGGCCGGCCTCAAGTTCCACCCCAACGTGCGGCTCTCCACGCCTGCCGACAAGCTCACCAGGCCTTATCCGCAGTTGGAGTCATTCGAGACCCTGCGCCGCGCCGAACAGGGCTACTACGGCGCCATCACCGCGGTTGACAAGGAGTTTGCCCGCCTCCTGAAAACCCTCGACGACAACGGCATGGCCGACAACACCATCGTCGTCTACTCCTCCGATCATGGAGAGATGATGGGCTCTCACGGGCACATGGCCAAGCAGATGCCCCATGAAGAATCCTGCAGAGTGCCCTTCTTCGTTCGCCTTCCCGGCGTGCAGGGCGGAAGAAGCTCCGATGCCCTCTTCGCTTCGGTTGATATCTATCCCACGCTCTGCGGCCTGGCCGGTATCTCCGTTCCCGCTCACTGCAGCGGCCGCGACTTCTCCAGCCTCATGCACGGCCATCGGTCCTTCCACGAGCCGGAGATGGTCTTCCTCATGAATGAGCAGGGGCCGCCTCAATTCCAGGAGGTCGACGTGCAGACTTATCGCGGCGTCCGCACCAAAACTCACACCTACGCCGTCCAGCTTGACGGACGCTGGTGCCTCTACGACAACATCGCCGACCCCTATCAGATGAAGAACCTCGTCCGCGATCCCGCACACAAGCACCTGATCGATCATTTCGATAAAGCGCTCATTGCCTGGAGTCAATCGACCGGCGACGCCTTCCCGTATGACAAGGTGCTCGGCTCCTATTCTTCCTACCCCGCGGCTTAAAGCCGTTCCACAATCGCGACGCCCGATGCAAGGCCGCCCCGCCGATCCAGCCGCAACAGGACGCGGCCTTCGCATCCGCCGCCGGGCCGCACGCAGGCCTGAAGACGGCATGCGCGCGCACCAGTCGCCCCATCCCCTCCGCACCACCGCAACCAACAACTCTCGTCCGAGAGTGCGCTTCCTTTCTTTCCGCTCCGGCGGGCGCAGATTTTTCTTGACAACGGTAGAGAGCGAGAGAAACACTTGTTGCGCTTGCGGTAATCGTTTACATCAAACCGCAACGAACAATACGTTTTAGATAGACGCGCTGCGCTGTCTGCAGGCGCACTCAATTGACCGTCTTTGATCGCCAGCGATCCTGCCGAAGCAGGAAACGGTGTAATCGTTTCCATGGTTGCCGCATTTCCACCATAGATATTCCATGACCTGGAGGCAATCGCAGCAATGAATACTCTCTTCTCTCGCTCCGCCGGATTCGTCCGCTACGCTCTCGCGCCGAACAGACTGGCTGCCTGCCCGCGCCGCCTGTCCTTCGCCCTCCTGCTTGCCCTGCTCCTCGCGCCCGTCGGCCTCGCCCACGCTCAGAACCTCACCGGCGAAATCGACGGCGTCATCAAAGACCCCTCCGGCGCGGTCATCCCCAACGCCACCGTGACCGTTACAGACACCGATCAAAATCTCGTCGTGCGCTCGCTCAAAACCGATAAGCAGGGCCAGTTCACCGTCCCGCTCCTTGCCATCGGACATTATTCCCTTTCCATCGATGCACCGGGCTTCGAATCCTCCAGGATCGACGGTGTCGAAGTCCATGTCGGCCTCCCCATCTCCGTGCCCGTCACGCTCGCCGTCGGCTCCGCCTCGCAAACCATCACCGTCAGCGCCAGCAACATCGTGCCCGAGTTAAGCAATGCCGCGGCCGGAACCCTGATCGACAACCGCAAGATGACCCAGCTCTCGCTCAGCAGCAGAAACTATCTCCAGATGCTCTATCTCCAGCCCGGCATCAGC
>JAKCDN010000077.1 GCA_021841795.1 Acidobacteriota bacterium
CAGCCCCACGCAATTCCTCTACTACTCCGCCGACCGCACGGAGATTGTGGAGTGGGGCGAGATGAAAGGCGCCGCCTCGATCGACGATCACGCCGCGATCATCAAGCAGATCATGAAGCACGGCGGCCACAGCTACGACCTCGCCGATCATCAGGAGCTGCTCGCCGTCTACGAAAAATTCCTCGACACCTGGGGATTCCGCAGGGCCTTCCCCACCGCGAGCGATCTCTTCCAGTCCATCGGCCGCCGCGCCTACGAGTCGTGGGGACAGTTCCTCGAAAACATCCGCATCTGCGACCTCAACGACTACGCCGCCATCAGCGGATGGGAATCGACCGCCATCGAAAACCACTCCGGCCTCGTCGATAACTTTCGTGACTTCAAGTCCAATCCCGACCCCATCCGCAACGCGCTGCTGCCGGTGCGGCCGGTGGCCAAACAAAAAGCTCTCGTGGCCGCGCTCGGCGAGCAAGTTGTTTTCGATCTCTATCTGCTCAACGATTCAAATCGTCCCGCTCCCGGCAGGCTCGCGTTTTCCATCGCCGATCCGAGAGGCATGCGCCACGCCATCGGCGCGTGGGACGGGCCTGCCTTGGTAAAGGATCAGTTTTCTTATCTCGTCAAGGAGAGCGTCAGCAGCCCCGCGCTCAACCATGAAGGCGCGTGGACCACGCACTTCTCGCTCGCCGGCAACAAGGAGACGGAGCACGCCCAGGCGATCTGGGTCGTCAACCCCACACCGCACCAGTTCAACAATCTGCGCGTAGCCACGCTCGGCCTGGCCGAGGAGATGGCCGCGCAACTCGCGCCCATCCCCGGCCTCAGGCTCGAGCCGTTCAGGCAAGGCGAGCGCTACGACCTCATCGTTGCCTCGCCGCCCACCGCGCACCCCACGGACACGGTCCACACCGACGACGTAGGCGCAGACCTCCGCAGCCATTCCATTCCGCCGACAGAATTGCCGGATGAGATCGTCGCCGCATTCGCCGCCGGCACGCCGCTCTTCGTGCTCTGCACCAGCGACGGCCAGGCCGCCGGCGCCGGAGCGCAGCTCGCAACAGCCGCAGGCTTCCATTGCGGCGGCATGGTCGGCTCCTCGCGCGCCTCGTGGATGGGCACATGGTTCTTCGTGCGCAAGCATCCCGTCTACGACGGCCTTCCCGCTAACCGCGCCATGAGCATCGAGTACCAGGTCAAGGGCTCCGACTCGAACGGCCTCATCGTCTCCGGCGACGGCCTTGAAATCGTTGCCGCCTACAGCCGCGATCACGACCGCAAGATCGGCGCCGGCACCTTTGTGTGGTCGGGCCAGGGCCGCAAGCTGCTCTTCCACCGCATCACGCAAATGCACCGCGTCTTCAACCGCCGCCTTATTTCCAACGGCATTCAGTACCTTACGCAGCCCGCGCAAAAACAGTAGCGCCGGCCTCCCGTCCGGCGTTCGCGGGCGTATCCGGCCTCCATATAGAGCCGCCGCAGTCGGCCATGAAACAATAACCCCATACGCGCCATGACCGACGAAACCCTTTCACCATCCGAACCCGCTCCCGTCGAATCCGCTTCCAGCCGGTCTGCCGGCGACCAAAGCCTCGAGGCCCAGCCCGACGCTCAGCCCTCCTTCGGCGACCTGCTCTCCGCCTTCGAGCGTGAGCACACGCATCGCGCCCCGACCAAGCAGCTCGAAGGCACGGTCGTCTCGCTCTCCGCCGACCAGGTGTTTCTCGACATCGGCTACAAGACGGAGGGCGTATTGCCCCGTTCGGCCTTTGAGAACAACGCCGAGCAAGTCAAGCCGGGCGATGCGTTCCCCGTCTCCATCACCGGCCGCAATGAAGAGGGCTACTACGATCTCTCGCGCTTCCGCGTGGCGCTGCCCCGCGACTGGTCCGCGCTCGAGAGCGCCTTCGCCGAGAAGACCGCAGTCGCCGGCACCGTGACCGAACAGGTGAAAGGCGGCCTGAGCGTGGACATCGGTGTCCGCGCTTTTATGCCCGCCAGCCGCAGCGGCGCCCGCGATGCCGCCGAACTGGCAGCCCTTGTCGGCCAGCCCATCACCTGCCGCATCACCAAGCTCGACGTCGCCGATGAAAATGTCGTCGTCGATCGTCGTGTGGTTCTTGAAGAGCAGGCCCGCGCCGATCGCGCCGATCGCCGCGCCGCGCTCCAGGAAGGCGCGACGGTCACCGGCAAAGTCCGCACCCTCATGCCCTACGGCGCGTTTGTCGAAATCGAGCCGGGTCTCGACGGCCTGCTCCACATCTCCGACATCTCGCGCGCCCGCGTCGCCAAGCCGGAAGACGTTCTCTCCGTCGGCCAGGAGCTGACCCTTCGCATTCTGAAGATCGACTCCGAAACCAACAAAATCTCTCTTGGCCTCAAGCAGCTCCAACCCGAGCCATGGGAGACCGCGGTGGAGCGCTACCTTCCCGGCCAGCGCGTCAATGGCGCAGTTACGCGCGTCACCGACTTCGGCGCCTTCGTCGAACTCGAGCCCGGGCTTGAAGGCCTGATTCACATCTCCGAGATGTCGTGGGACAAGAAGGTCCGTCATCCCGGCGACCTGCTCAAGCAAGGCGCCGGCGTCGACGCCGTCATTCTCTCGGTGAAGCCGCCCACCGGCTCCGAGTCCGGCCGCATCGCGCTCGGCCTCAAGCAAACCCTTGCCGATCCCTGGTCCGAAGCCAACAGGAAATTCCCTGCGGGCGCGCAGATTGAAGGCCCCGTCACCAAGATCATGAACTTCGGCGCCTTCGTCGAGATCGCGCCGGGCGTTGAAGGCCTGGTGCATGTGAGCGAGATCGTCGCCGACCGCCGCATCAACCATCCGCGCGATGTTTTGCGCGACGGTCAGCGCGTCAAGGCGCTCGTTCTCGCGATTGATTCCGACAAGCGTCAGATCAAGCTCTCGATGAAGCAGTTGATTCCAACTTCGATCGACGAATACATCGCCGAGCACAAAGCGGGCGACCGCGTCTCCGGCCGCGTGGTCGAGCTCACCGCCAGCGGCGCAATCGTAGAACTGGGCGAGGGCATTCGCGGCGCTTGCCGCGCGGGCAATGCGCCTGCGGCGACGACCGCTCAGCCGGCGACCGCCGTATCGGAATCAAGCGCCGCCAAGCCCGACCTGTCGCAGCTCTCGTCGCTGTTGAAGGCGCGCTGGAAGGGCAATGCCCCCGCACCCGCGGCCGCGCCCGAACCGCTCGCCGAAGGCCAGGTGCGCAATTTCAAGATCACAAAGCTGGCCGCCGATACAAAGAAGATTGAGGTGGAACTGGCGTAGCGCATGTCGGCGTTTCAATGCAACGACTCGCCGCTCCGCTACAGATACACCTGATCCACGTAACACCAGCGCCAGTCCTCGCCGCGCTCGGCGCTCTGGATCAGCGGATGCTCGGTCTCGTGAAAGTGCGCCCGCGCGTGCCGGTTCTTCGACGAGTCGCAGCAGCCCACGTGCCCGCACTCCAAACACATTCTTAAGTGCACCCACGTGTCGCCCATCTTCAGGCACTCCTCGCAGCCCTTCGTGCGCGGCTTTACGCCTTGCTTGATCGTTCCGGAATGCGTACATTGTGCAGCCATCGCCGTCCTCCCGCGCCCTTGCGCTCCTGATTTTCTACCGTTCGAGTTCTGCCGTCCCCACTTCCCCGGCGCTCGATGCTTTCGTCGCCATCCTCTCGTTCCGGCTTACTTCGCCCATCCCAGCCCATCGGCGCCTTTGCCGGTAGCGATGCTCCGCGTCATCTTCCACGTGGCCAGATCGATCTCCGCAACCTGGTTGCTGCCGACACACGAAACATACGCGGTTTTACCGTCAGGCCGCACCAGAATCTCCTGCGGCGCCTTGCCCACAGCAACCTTATGCGTCACCGTCATCGTCTTCAGATCGACTGCATCCACGGCATCGGCGCTGGGAATTGCGATCAGCAGGAAGCGTCCATCGAGCGTCGCCGCGCTCCCGTAGCCCGTCCCGTCGAGCTTCACCCATCGCTTCACCGAGTTCGTTGCGGTATCGATTGCCGCCAGCCGGGGAGCGGTCTGGTCTGAGGTGAACACCCACCGATCATCGTTTGATACCGCGATGCGCTGTACGCTGCCCGATACCGCAATCACTTGAACCGTCCTGCGCGCTTTCATGTCGAGCACACTCACCGTGCCCGGGCCCACGTTCGCGGTGTAGCCGCGCAGCCCGTCGTGCGAGATCGCCAGCATGTGGCTCTCCGGCTGCCCGGTCGGAATTGCGCCCACAATGCGCAGCGTACGGGGGTCGATGATCGTTACCGTGCGGTCGATCTCGGTGGTCACGTACAGCAGCCCGTCCCTGGGCCCGAAGACCGCGCAATGCGGCCGCACGCCATGATCGAAATCAATGCTGCCTGCAATCTTGTGCGCGGCCAGGTCCACAACCACAATGTTGTTTCCGTCGGTTCCCGGCCTTCCTACGCCCGAGTTGCCATAAATGGGCACGAACGCCAGCCGTCCATCCGGCGATGCCGCCACTTCATGACCGGTCGTTCCCCCTTCGGCTACGTCGGCAATCACCCTCCCGGCTACGGGATCGACAATTGCCAGGCTGCGATCGCCCTTCTGATCCACCAGCAAACGCGCCGGCTGCGCGCACGCCACGCCTGCTAGAGACAACACTGCCGCTGGTACAAGCCAGTAGAAGAACCTCAAGTTTCGACCTCCATCAACCTGCCACTGACTATAGCGCACGCAAGGCGATCTCTTGAACCCTCGGGTCTTCGCCGCCGCTGCCGCAATCCGCTATCCTTGCCTTCATGCAGCTTCCTGCGCGCGATACCGACCTGGTGCGGATTGTGAACGGCTCTCTTCTGGATGCGTCTCGCCGCGCCGGCGCCTTTCTCGCCTGCCGCATCGGCTGCACCCAGTGCTGCCACGGAGCCTTTGCCATCAACGCGCTCGACGCCGCGCGCCTGCGCGCCGGAATGAGCGGGTTGCGCGCCGCAGATCCCGGGCTTGCCGCTGTAATCGAGGGCCGCGCCCGCGCATGGCTCCAGGAGCACGGCGCGGATCTGCCCGGCGACCGCAACACCGGCGCGCTCGGCAGCTCTGCTCAAGATCAGGCCCGCTTCGAGAACTTCGCCAACGATGCCGCTTGTCCCGCGCTCGATCCCACGACCGGCCGCTGCGACGTGTACGAGTGGCGCCCCATGACCTGCCGTGTCTTCGGCCCTCCCGTGCGCGCAGCGGGCGACGACGGCGCCGAGGGCCTGGGCCACTGCGAGCTCTGCTTCATCGGGGCCACGCCGCAGCAGGTGGAAGCCTGCGAAATGCCCGTTCCGCACGCGCTCGAAGCCGAGCTGCTCGCGGAGATCGGCGAGGACTTGGAAACCGTCGTTGCTTTTGCGCTGTTGCCGTAAAATCCTTCGCGGCGCGCCGCGATAAACTGATCTTTGCAACCTCCCATGCCAATGCGTCCCTGCTGGGCCGAGATTCGCACCCGGGCTCTTGAGGAAAACTTCCGCTTCCTCGCCCATCTCGCCGCGCCTCACGCTGAAGTGCTCGCCATGGTCAAGGGCAATGCCTACGGGCACTCGCTGACATTGTGTGCGCCGGCGGCCGTGCGCGGCGGCGCGCGCTGGCTGGGCGTCACCAGTGTGGAAGAAGGCATTGCGGCGCGGTCGCTCTGCCCCGGCGCGCGTGTGCTCGTGCTGTCGGGTTTTGCGAGCGGTCAGGCCGCGGCGGCGCTGCAGTTCCAGCTCACGCCCATCGCCTGGGAGCTGTGGCAGCTCGACGAGTTGGAGGCCGCGGCGCGTGCTGCCGGCGCCGCGCCGGGCTCCGTTCCCGTGCATCTTGAGATCGACACCGGCATGAGCCGTCAGGGCGTTTTGCCCGGCGAGCTCTCGGCCATATTCACACGCTTTGCGCCTGCTTCGCCTTTGCGCCTTGAGGCGGTGATGACCCACCTCTTCGCTGCCGATGAGGCCGATGGACAGGCAACCCAGCAACAGCTTGCCCGGATGGACGAGGTGCTCGGCCGCATCTCTGCGGCAGGCCTCTTTGCCGAGTGGCTTAACGTCGGCAACTCTGCGGCCCTGCTGTCCGGTTTGGCGCGCCCGCTTGCTGAGATGGCCGCGCGTCACGGCATGAAGGCCATGCTCCGCCCCGGTCTTGCGCTTTACGGCGCGGTTCCTGAATTCGATCCCGGCTTCAATGCCGGAGCTGAACCGCCGTCTCTGGCCGCGGCGCGCGCTGCATTGCAGCCCGTGCTGGAATGGAAGTCGAAGGTGGTCGGTGTGCGCTCCGTGCCCGCCGGCGCGGTGGTGGGCTACAACGGAACCTTTGTTGCAACCGAGCCCATGCGCCTTGCGCTGGTCGCCGTCGGCTACGCGGACGGTCTCGTACGCTCGCTTGGAAGCCGCTTCCACCTGCTTGTGGCAGGGGAACGGGCGCCGCTCGTAGGCCGCATCAGCATGGACCAGTCGATCATCGATGTCACGGAGATTGCCGGCGTCCAGGCCGGAGACGAAGTGATTCTGATCGGCGCGCAGGGCGGCGAAACCCTCACGGCCCACGACCACGCCCGCGCCACAGGCACGATTCCGTGGGAGGTCTTCACGCGCATCGGCGCGCGCGTCACGCGCACAGCGGTCTGACCGGTTCCGGAAAAACTCCGCGCGGGAAGGCTGCGTATCAGCGGCTCGGCCGGGCGTTCCGGTCGCAGGATGCCGGCGGCAGCGGGCCTTTCATTCCAGGCGATGAGACGCGCCGGGCGCTCCGCGGGCCCATCCGCGAAAAGCGAAGCTTGATCGAAGGTGGCCGGTCTCCGGTTGTGGAGCGGTTTCCATGGCCTGCATGCATTGATGCAGTGCACTGCGGAGCTCAATTCGCCGGCCGCGGCAGGAAATCTCTTCGTTTCAGGCCAGGATCGCTTATTCTTGTAACAATCCCTTCTTGCTTTGGCTTGCCAAGCAACCAACCCTATGAGTGTAGCCGTAGTCGCAGTGGACGATCTTCGGGAGCAGTATACGCGGGAGATGGCGCTTGTGCGCCAGACCTGCGAGCGCACCGGCGACGGTACGGCGGCAATCCGGCGGCGATCCGCCGTTGTGGACCGCATCCTGATCGAGATCTGGCGCCGGGCCTTTGCCGATCTGCCCGCGCAGAACGTGGCCCTGCTTGCGCTTGGCGGCTACGGCCGCAAGGATCTCTTTCCTTATTCGGATATTGACGTGCTGTTTGCCTTTGCCGACGAAAAGACCGAGGTGCAGTCGAAGGAGGCAGTACGGGCCATGATCCAGGGAATGTGGGACATCGGCCTCCGCGCCAGCCCCAGTTCCCGAACGGTGAAGGAAGCGGGCAAGTTTGATCCCGATAACCTGGAGTTCACGCTTGCCACGTTGGACCGGCGCTTTCTGGCCGGCCAGTTTCCTCTCTATCAGCAGTTGCACCAGGTGGTCTTTCCAGGCCTTGTGCTGAGTGAGTGGACTACGATCACTCAGAAGCTCGGCGAGATTGCGCGGGCACGGCACGCCAAGTTCGGCAACACCATCTTTCATCTCGAGCCGAACATCAAGGACTGCCCCGGAGGGCTGCGCGATTACTCCCTGGCGGTCTGGTTTGCCATTCTGTTCCACCTGAAGGAGACCAAGGAGTGGCCGCGCCAGCGCGGCGGGGTCTTCCAAAGCGCGCGCGGCGATGCCGAGGCGGCCTTCGACTTTCTGGCGGCTGCGCGCAGTTTCCTGCACTTTCGCCACGGGCGCGACGACAACACCCTCGACTGGCAGTCCCAGGACGAGGCCGCGGCGCGATCCATCGGGCTGGAGACGCGCGGCACTGCGGACCCCAGTTACTGGATGCGAACCTACTACCGGCACGCGCGTGTGATCTATCGCCGGGCGGCGCTGTTAATGGAGCACCTGCCGGCGCCCGTAAGCTTCTATAAACAGTTCCGCCGCCGCCGCACACCCATTGCGGGAACCGATTTTCTGCTCGATCAGGGACGCATCGACATCCAGCCCGGCGCCCAGTTCAACGACACGGCCGCGATTCTCCGCATCTTCTCGCTGATGGCCACGCACGGCTACACCCTGTCGCAGACCGCGGAGGATCGCATTACCGATGCGCTTCCCGTTCTGGCCATCTCGATTCCCGAGGGACCGTACCTCTGGAACGCGCTGCGCGAGGTGCTCCTGGGGCCTCATGCCGCGCACGCGCTGCGCACCATGCATGCGCTGGGCGTATTGGAGATGCTGATTCCGGAATTCCACGGCATCGATGCCCTGGTGATCCGCGATAGTTATCACCGCTACACGGTGGATGAGCATACCTTCCTCACCATTGACAATGTGCACGGCCTGCGGCAGCCCGCGCACGACTACGAGCAGCGCCTGGCGCAACTGCTCCCGGAGATCGACCGCGTGGATCTCTTCCTGCTGTCCCTGCTCCTGCACGACACCGGCAAGGCGCGGCGCACCGGCGAACATGCCGGACAGAGCGTGGAACTGGCAGACAGCTTTCTGGCGCGCCTCGACTTTGACACGGAAGAGAAGGAGACCGTCCTCAAGCTGATCAAGCTGCATCTGGATATGTCACTGGCGATGCGGCGCGACATCTTCGATGTGGACAACGTGAGGGCGTTTGCGGAAAAGATCGTCAGCCCGCAGTTGTTGAAGATGATGACGCTGATGACCTTTGCCGACATCAAGGCGGTGAATCCGGATGCGCTGACCCCCTGGAAGGCAGAGAACCTGTGGCAGTTCTACATGGCCACCGCCAATTTCATGGATCGCTCGGTCGATGAGACCCGCTACCATGCGGCCATCGATCCAACCCTGCTCAATCGCATTCGATCGATGGTTCCGCCGCCGCAGCACGAGGCCCTGAAGCAGTTTCTGGAAGGTCTGCCGCAGCGCTATCTGCAAACCCGGCTACCCGAGCAGATTCGCAACCATTTCCAGATGGCGCTGAACCTCGACAAGAATCCGGTGCAGCTCGATCTAAGGCCGAACCGGCAGCTTTACGACCTGACGGTCATTACGCGCGATCGCTCGCGCTTGTTTGCCGATGTGGCCGGAGTGCTCGCGGCGTGGGGCATGAACATCGTCCGAGCCGGCGCCTATTCGAACGATGCCGGCGTGATTGTCGACAGCTTTCACTTTACCGACGCATTCCGCACCATTGAACTGAACCCCAGCGAGAAAGAGCGGTTCCTTGCCAATGTGCACGATGTCGTCGCGCTGAAGACTCCCGTGCAGCAGTTGCTCGATGCCCGCCGGCATCTGAGCCACCCCTCGAACCTGAAGGTCGAAGTGCAGACCCGGCTCGAGTTCGACTCCGAATCCTCCAGTCACTCCACGCTGCTGCAGGTGATCGCACAGGATCTTCCCGGCCTGCTGCGCCAGATCGCGCTTACCCTGAACTCGCAGCAGTGCAACATCAAGATAGCCCTGATCGACACCGAAGGCGAAACCGCCATCGACGTCTTCTACCTGACCAGCAAAGAGGAAAAGCTGACGCAGGAGATGCGGCAATCTCTGGCCAGGGATCTTACCGCGGCGCTCGAAGCCATGCGCATGCCGGCCTAGGGCGATACACCCTCGTGTGTATCCCTCGATTCGAGCCGCTTGTCTGCGGCATCGGCATCGGGATCACCCCTGCGGAACCTTTCCATCGGGTCGCTCGCTGCGGAACTGGAGCCGTCCTGCATCCCACTTCACTTTTCAAATAGCCTTACGGGGGCATGGGCTAAAAGGTTACAGGCTCCTGCGGCGGATTGGCGCCCCCGCGCGCTGTGCGTCGCGCCCTGTCTTGCCGCCGGCGCAGCGGCCGGAAGCGCGGCTGAACGCCGCCGGTCTCCGGGCGTGAAATGCCTATATAAAGCGATTTGCTTCGACGGTTTCCGGTTGACACCATGGCGAACGGGCAATTAAAGTGAGGGCCGCTGCGGTAACAAAATAATGGTTCCGCTCTGGGTGCGCCGCGGCACGGGAGACGACGAAGATGTTGGCAATGCGAATGGTGGCGGGAACGTTGCTG
>JAKCDN010000078.1 GCA_021841795.1 Acidobacteriota bacterium
ACTGATCCAGCAGGGCGCGATCGGCCGGCCGCTGCTGGGCGAGGGCAACTGTCACAGCTGGATCCACATTGAGGGCCGCGAGTGGCTGGGGGATCCCGCACTGGCCGGGGGCGGTCCGCTTTACGACATTGCATCGCACCGCATCGACGCCATGAACTTTCTGTTCGGCAAGCCGGAGCGCGCCTGCGGGCTGCGCTCGAACGCGGTGCACCGCATGGGCGTGGAGGATTCGGCAACCATTCTGATGGGGATGCAGGGCGGAGTGCATTGCGTGGTTGACGTGCGCTGGAATTCGCAGGTGCAACGGGACCAGTTCCGCATTGTCGGCGAGGAGGGCGAGATCAACCTGGACCCGCTGAACAGCCCGGAGCTGCGTCTGAGCACGCGCACGGAGAGCCGGGTCGAGTCGCTGCCGCCCCACGACAACTTCCACTATCCGCTGGTGGAGAACTTTGTGGACGCCGCACTTTCCGGCGACAGGGAGCGGCTGGCCTGCCCGGCCGAAGAGGCGGCCTGGGTGGACTGGACGATTGAACAGGTGGCACGGCCGCAGCGGTAAGGCTGGACGGCGCGGCCGCCGAATTTCTGGCGGCAGCGGAAGAGCGAGCAGGCGGCGGGCGTGACGAAGGCATCGGCGAGGAGATGGCTTCGGGACGGTTTCGCAGGAGATCTGCAACGAAATCCCGTTTGCTTCATCAGATAGTGAGGGCTACCCGGCGGCGTGCACGGCGGAGTAGCCTGAATCCCATCAGTTGAATGCTGGAATCAAGATGGCGCTGCCTACGCAAATTCTGCTGACTTACGGCTACCTGCTGCTCTTTGTCTGGGTTTTCCTGGAGCAGCTCGGCCTACCGCTGCCGGCGGTGCCGGTGCTGCTGGCCGCGGGGGCGCTGTCGGCCGATGGCCCGCTCAACTTTTTTCTTGCGATGGGGGCCGGCATTGTTGCCGCACTGATCGCCGATACGGTGTGGTTCTTTATCGGGCGCAGTCATGGTCATCATGTTTTGCGGCTGCTGTGCAAGCTTTCTCTGGAGCCGACGACGTGCGTGCGCCGCACGCAGGACTCCTTCGGCCGCCGCCGCGGCACGCTGCTGATGTTTGCCAAGTTTGTGCCGGGGCTGGGGATTCTGGCGCCTCCGGTGGCGGGACAGAACGGCATGGAGTTCGGTCCGTTCCTGTTTTACGACGCTGTCGGCGCCACGCTCTGGGTGGGTGTTCTGCTGGCCGGGGGACGATTCTTCGGCGACCTGCTCAAGCGCAATCCGGGGGCGCTGAACTGGGTGGGGCGCTTTTCCGGCGGGCTGCTGGTGCTCGGCGTGGTGTCGTTTTTCCTGGTGCGTCTCTATCGGCGCCGCTCGGTGCTGAAGAAGCTGGCGGCGGCGCGGCTCGATCCGGTCGATTTGAAGCGCCAGCTCGATGCCGGCGAGCAGGTGTACATTGTGGATCTGCGGCATCCGCTGGAGCTTTTGCCGGAGCCGTACAAGCTTCCGGGGGCGCAACACTTCTCGCCGGATGCGCTGGCGGCGCGGCACGGGGAGATTCCGCGCGACCGGGATATCGTGCTTTACTGCACCTGCCCCAGCGAAGCGACCGCGGCCAAGACGGCGATGACGCTGCACAGCCTGGGAATCGACCGGGTGCGGCCTCTGCGCGGCGGTTACGACGAGTGGAAGAGGCTGGGATTTCCGATGGATGCGATACCGCCGGTGAATCCGCTGGCAGCGGCGCAGGCGGCGAACTGACTGCGATGCAGCGCAGACGAGACGCTTCCGGTCTTCCGTACGCTTCAACAAAAATCAGATAAGAGCACTGCCGACCTGAGCTTGAGGTGTATGGAAGCATCGGCGCGGGTTTAGAATGGCATATCGTGGTTAGTCGCTGCGGCGCTTGACTCGACCGCACCCTCACGATGGCTGATCGAAGAACGGTCGACAAACATGAACCTTCCCCAGTTAACCCTTGATGACTATAAGGAAAAGTTTGCCGATCGCCATCTGCTGCACGCTGTAGTGGCCAAATGGGCGAAAGAGCGGCCGGAGTCGGCGGCCCTGATCGGCGCCGAGAGCGGGCGCACAGTTACGTGGCGCGAGTTCGACAGGCTGACGACGGCGATGGCCTGCGAATGGCTGCGCATGGGCTTTAAAAAAGGCGACTACGTGGTGACCCTGTTGCCGATGTCGGTGGACCACGTGCTGCTGGAGTACAGCCTGTTCAAGGTGGGCGTGATTGTAACGCCGCTGGATCTGCGCCTGCCGGCAGCGGATGTGATCCGGGTGGCGGAGATGCTGCATCCGCGCGGCCTGGTTGCGCTTGGCCTCTACGGTTTGATCGACTTCCGCGAGATGGGCAGCGCCGTGAAGGCGAAGTGTCCGTGGATTGAGCACTGTTTTACAGTGAGCGCCGAGGCGCCCTGCGAAGGCTTTCGCGCCTATGCCGAGCTGACGGAAGCGGCAGCGCGCACCGAGGCGACGGCGCCCGACGCCGGCGCCGGCGAACTGGCCGCGGCGGCAACGGCGATCGGCGAGGGCGACGGCGTGCTGGTGGTGTTTACGACGGGATCGACGGGATCGCCGAAGGCCGCGCTGCTCTCGCACCGCAACATTACCGCGCAGAACATGTGTCTGGGGGGAGCATTTTTCAACGGCGACGAGGGCATGCGCTCGCTGGTGAACCTGCCGGCGTCGCATGTCGGCGCGCAGACCGAGATCCTGATGACGACGCTGTTCGGCGGCGGCACGGCGGTGCTGCTGGAGATCTTCGATGCGTCGCGTTCGCTGCGCGCCATTGAACAGTATCGGGTGGAGCTGCTGGGGCAGATTCCGGTGATGTTCAATCTGGAGTGGATCCTTAAGGACTACGGGCGCTACGACCTGGGGAGCCTGAAGTTCGCGGCTTACGGCGGCAACGCCGTCTCGCGTCCGTTCGTGGGCAAGCTGGCGACCATGGCGCCGGTCGTGGGCACGGGACTTGGCCTGACCGAGAGCGCGGGATTTTGCACGTATGTGAGCGTAGGCTCGGCGGAGCCCGAGAAGATACTCGACGGACTGGGCCATGACATGCCGGTTTATCCGTGCACGATCCGGGGGGCGATGCAGCCGGACGGCCGGGCGGGCGAGGAGCTGTCAGAGGGCGAGATCGGCCACATCTGTTTTCGCGGCCCGCAGACCTTCGAGGGATATGTGAACAATCCCGCGGCAACGGCACGGGCCATCTCACGCGACGGCTATCTTTACACGGGCGATCTGGGCTACAAGGACGCAGCGGGGATACATCTTTCCGGGCGGGCGAAGTGGGTGATCAAGTCCTTCGGCTACCAGGTATTTCCCGGCGATGTGGAGGCGCACATCGCGGATTTTGCGGAGAAGGTGGCGAACTGCGTGGTGGTGGGCGTGGCGCACGAGGTGGCGGGCGAGGGGATTGTCGCCATTGTCGAAAAGCGTGCCGGGGCGGAGCTGAAGGCGCCGGAGCTGGATCGTCACGCGCGTTCGCTGGCCTCGTATATGCGGCCGCGGTATTGGATGGTTCTGGAGCCGGGCAGCCTGCCGCTGAATCGACTGGCGAAACCGGATTACAAACGCGCACAGGAGATGGCGCGCGAGGAGATCGAGGCGCTCCGCGCCCGCGGCGAATGGGACAGCCGGCATGCGAGCGGCAATTGACGCCGCGAAGGAGAAGCGGATGCGGGGCGCGAGCTGCTTCCAGGCATTACGATGAGTGATGTAGGAAAGCGGCAAAAGGGAGCACGTCCTTGGCATACGACGATCTGCGCGACTGGATCAAAGCGCTCGAAAAACATGGCGAACTGCGGCGCGTCGGCGAAGAGGTATCGCCCGAGCTTGAGATTACCGAGATCACGGACCGGGTGAGCAAGGCTAAAAGCCCGGCGGGCAAGGAAGCGGCGAGCAGAAAATCCGCGACTCCGGCCGAGGGCAAATATGCGCCGGGAGGGCCGGCGCTGCTGTTTGAAAATGTGAAGGGCCATCCCGGCCACAAGGTGCTGATCAACCAGTTCGGCAGCGAACGGCGCATGGCAATGGCGCTGGGAGTGGACCGCATCGACGAGATTGCGGAACGCATTCATGGGTTGATCAACCTGAAGCCCCCGACGGGGGGATTGCTGGACAAGCTGAAGATGCTGCCGCAACTGGCGGAGCTGGCGCACGTGTTTCCAAAGACGGTGGGCGCGAAGGATGCGGCGTGCAAGGAGGTTGTGCGCCGCGAGGGCTTTGACCTGAATGCATTTCCGATTCTGAAGTGCTGGCCGCACGACGGAGGGCGCTTTATTACGCTTCCGTGCGTGCACACGCGCGATCCACGCAGCGGCAAACGGAACATCGGCATGTATCGCATGCAGGTGTACGACGGGCAGACCACGGGGATGCACTGGCAGCGGCAGAAGGTGGCCGCGGAGCACTATCGCGAGGCTCTGCGCCAGGCGGCAGCGGCGGCGGCGGAGCAGAATCCCGCCCTGGACGCGAAGGCTTCGCGCGTAGCCGTGATGGCCGAGTCCGCGGGCGGGGCGGTGACGATTCCCGATCAACCCGCGGGCGCGGCGCAGATTGCGCTCGGCAATCTGAAGGGCTCGCGGCTGGAGGTCGCGGTGGCGATCGGCACCGATCCGGCGACGACGTTTTCCGCGATCGTTCCGGCGCCGCCGGAGGTGGAGGAGTTTCTGATCGCGGGTTTTCTGCGCGGCAAGCCGGTTGAGATCGTGAAGTGCGAGACGGTCGATCTGGAGGTGCCGGCCCATGCGGAGCTGGTGCTTGAAGGCTATGTGGAACTGGGAGAGCTGCGCTCGGAAGGGCCGTTCGGCGACCACACGGGCTTCTATACGCTGCCGGATGATTATCCGGTGTTTCATCTGACCTGCATCACGCATCGGAGAGATCCGATTTACGCGGCGACCATTGTGGGCAAGCCGCCGATGGAAGATGCGTGGATGGGCAAGGCGGTGGAGCGCATTTTTCTGCCGGCGATGAAGATGACGATTCCCGAGCTGGTGGATGTTCATCTGCCGGTGGAGGCAGTGTTCCATAATCTGATGATTGTCTCGATCAAGAAGAGCTATCCGGGGCAGGCGCGGAAGGTGATGAACGCGGTCTGGTCGCTGGGGCAGGCGATGTTTACCAAGTGCATTGTGGTGGTGGACGAAGACTGCGACGTGCAGGACATGGGCGAAGTGGTGCTGCGGGTGGCGAACAATATCGATCCCGAGCGGGATATTCAGTTCACGCTGGGGCCGGTGGACTCGCTCGATCACGCGAGCCGGCTGCCGAATTACGGGTCGAAGATGGGAATCGACGCTACGCGCAAATGGAAGGCGGAAGGCTTCAATCGACCGTGGCCGGCGATGATCGCGATGGACCGCGGGACGAAGGCGAAGGTGGACGCGATGTGGTCGAAGCTGGGGCTGTAGCCGGGGTTCGCGCGCGGAGACGGGCCCGGCTCTGTTATATCTAACGCATGCGGGTCCATTTCCCCTGTCTAGCTGCCGGTGTGATTGCCCTGTTTTTGTTTACGGCGCATGCGAATGCCCAGCAGACGTCCGGGACGTTCCGATGGATTGATTTTCACGATTCGCAGGACCAGAACATCGTCGTGTGGGTTACGCGGTCGCTTGCCGTGGAGAAGTGGACCGCGATACGCGAGATCGGCGTGATGTACGATGCCGCGCTGGTGGTGACGAGCGATCGCGAGGGCCCGCAGTCGATGCCGGGCGACGATACATTTTCAATCTGGAACGTGTCGCTGACGAGCCATCTGGTGACGCCGCTGCTCAAGGGCGTGAACCTGCGCTGGATGGACTGGGAGCATTTTGCAGGCGATGGCGCGGCGGAGATCACCATTCTCTACGACAACTGTCACGACTGCGCCGCGAGCACCTTTCTGACCAGCTTCCATTACGATCTGCCGCGGCGCATGTTTGCAGCGCGATGGATACGCGGCGGCGAGGGCGTGCTGGTGTGGAATGCGGTGCCGCCGAGCGTGCCGGGCGTGACCTGGACGCAGGTGTATGCGCTTTTGCAGGGGGCGGAGAATCACGCGTATGTGTGCACGTGGAACCACTTCGACTACGGCAAGAAGCGGCAGCCGAGCGATACCATATTTCGCTACGACATTGATCCGATGAGCGGCCTTGAACGCACGGTGGAAGTGACGGGGCAGGACGCCGATGCGATGGAGCTGCGGCTGTGCCGCGGGCAGGATGCGATTCAAAATCTCGAGCGCGGGCAGGACTCGGAGCTGTGCCAGGAGCTTCTGGGCACGCGCCCGCAACGGCGGCCGGTTACGACGCCGCCGGCCAACAACAGAGGCAGATCCGCCGCGGGCCGGGTGAGCCATTGACGGGCAGGGTAGAGTTTTTTGAAATGGCGATGCTTTCGAGCCGCGCAGCTCCGGATTGGCGCGCAGCCTGACGATTACAGCGGCTTGATCAGGATGTTCCGGAACTGCAGTTTCACGCCCGGATCTCCCTTGGGCTCCGTTCCCTGGAGCGCAATGTGTCCGGTGTGATACTTCGCAAACCCGGGCATTCCGGCAAATTTTGTTCCTGCCACCAGCTTGTCCCACTGCGGCGTCCAGATCCTGGTATCGACGACCTGGTGTCCGTTCTGGAAGAACTGCACGTGTCCGTGGTCCGCGATGATCTCAAACTGGTTCCACTGCCCGGCGGGATTCACCCACTCGTACGGGTCGGAGATGAGGTCAAACATGTCGCCGGAGCGCTCCATCAGGATGCGGCTGTCAGGGACGGTGCAGGCGAGGTCCGCGATCTGCATCTCGATGCCCGTGTCGTAGTCGTCGCGATACTCCGGCGACTCATGCACGTAGAACATCACGCCGCTGTCGATACAGGGATTCGCCATCCACTCGAGTTTGAGATCGAAGTTGGAGTACTCGCTGTCTGTGACGATGTCGGCGTAGTCTTCATGGGGGTCCAGGTTGGTCTTCTTCAACTGGATGTTGCCGTCCACGATCGACCAGTCTTTGCCTACGCCGGTCTGCTGATACGAGTGCCAGCCCTTGAAGTCGCGCCCGTCAAACAGCAGTTGCCATCCCTGCCGCTGCTCCGCGGACGTCAGCGTGTTGGGCGCATGGGACTGGGCGACGGTCAGGCCGCAGAACAGAAGGCAGCCGGCGGCTACCATCGAAACGCTGGTGTGCTTCATCATGAGTCTCTCCACGGCAATGGTTTTCTCGGCGGTGCCAGAATACTACGGCCGGGCGCACGGAGCCCGGGTGAGGCGGCGACGCGGGAGGTCTGCGGCTGCATGGGCAGGCGTGGTTTCTGCGCTAGCGCGGCTGCGGCGGGCGGTCCGGAGGTGAACGCTGCGCAAAGGATGACGAATGCGGCGAGTGTGCGTTGCATGCGCTCCTCCCGGCATCCATCGTATACTGAGAGCATGTCGATAGTGCGCAACCTTGCCGGCATTGCGAAGGGGATGAGCATCACTGCGCGCGAGGCCTTCGCGCCGACCGAGGTGGAGAACTACCCCGACGGTCCCGGTCCCAATCGAGGAGCGATCTTCGAGTCGCGCTTTCGCGGCGCGCATGTGCTGCAGCGGGACGAGAACGGCCTAGAGAAATGCGTGGCCTGCTTTCTGTGCGCGGCAGCCTGTCCGTCGAACTGTATTTATATCGAGGCCGCGGAAAACACCGCGGCGACCCGCATCTCTTCTTCGGAGCGGTATGCGCGGGTTTACAACATCGATTACAACCGCTGCATCTTCTGCGGCTACTGCGTGGAGGCGTGTCCCACGGATGCCATCACGCACGGTCACGGCTTTGAACTGGCCACGCTGAATGCGACCAACCTGGTGATGCGCAAGGAAGACATGCTGGTACCGGTTGCGGCGCTGGCCGGGAAGTAGCCCTCCAACTCCACCGGAAGCAACGGGCCGGATCAGCCTCGGTGCGCGACTCAGTGCGCGAGGCCGACAACGCCGTAAGGCCCGATTTTTACCGCAACGCGAAGGGACGGAGCCATTTTTTCTTCTCTCTGCCCGCTGCTCGCGCGCAGAGAGAAGGCATGCGCCGCTCCTCGATCGGGAAAATGGCTCCAGGCGCCGGCCATTTCTACGGGGCGATGCAGCCTAGAGCGAGATCTTGAGAGCGGTTGCGAAGTCGCATGCGGGGCGGTAATCCGCGGGTATTTCGACCTGCAATCCGGCATCGGTCTGTTTCCAGGCCAGGGTCTGATGCGCGCCGAGCAATTGAACCTGCTGAATTTTGCCGGGGTTGGTGGAAGCAGAGGTTGCGAGGGCCTGGACGCGCAGCGCTCCGGCGGGCAGTCCGAGGGCAATGGCATAGATGGTGCGGTTATCTTTGCTGCGCGTGAAGCGAATGTCTTGCGCTCCGAGCTTGCGGATGGAGGCGCCCTGGAAGGCGCCGCTGCTGGCCTGATTCGGTCCTTCGCCGAAGGTGGTCCAGGGGCGGGTGGCAAAGATGGCTTCGCCGTTGACCTGAATCCAGGCGGTGATTTGATCGAGGATGGCAATCTCCTTGCTGTCGATGGTGCCATCGGGGCGGCCGGGAATGTTGAGGACAAAGGTCCCATTTTTGCTGACGGTGTCGATGAGCCAGTGGATGACATCGCGCGGCGGGAGATAGCCGCCGAATTCGCCGGGCTGATCGTAGAGACTGCGGTTGTAGTGCCAGTCGCCGATGCAGGTTTCCGATTGCCAGGGAAAAGGCGTGATGGAAGGATTCACGCCGCGCTCGCAGTCGGCCACAACCGCTTTGAGCAGGCGGTCGGGCACGTTCTTGATGTTGATGACGCCTTCCATGCGGCCGCGGATGCGCAGATTGTGGTTGTAGTAGAAGGCGCCGATGTTCATGCCGCCCCAGCCGAGAGGGAAGAGGGGATTGTCGAAGTAGAGCACGTCGGGATCGTGCTGTTCGATGAGGTCGCGGGTGCGGTCGTAGAAGTTTTTCACGTAAGCGGGATCGGGCAGGGCGTCGAAGGGATGCTTGGGCCCATAGAGCCGCTGGGGATCGAGATCCTGCCACCATTGATTGCGGCCTTCGGCGGCGACGAGCCGTCCGTCGTAAGGAATGCCCTTTTCCGGTCCGAGCTGATCGGCTCCGTGCGAGGTTTGGAACCACCACCAGTTGCGGGCCTGGTGCACGGTAACGCCGAAGCGCAGGCCCTGCCGGCGGGCGGCCGCGGCCCAGCCGCCGATGACGTCGCGATGCGGGCCGATGCGGGCGGCGTTCCACGGCTGATGTTTCGAGCTCCAGGCGTCAAAGCCATCGTGGTGATTGGCCAGAGCGAAGAAGAACCTTGCGCCGGCTTTTTTGTAGCGTTCGATGAGCGCGTCGGGCTCCCAGTTGAGCAGGGTCCACTGGGGGCAGAGATCCTTGTAGCCGAAGCGGGAAGGCGGGCCGTAGTGCTGCTGTTGGTAGGCGTATTGATCCGATTGATCCGCATGCTTTGCCTGCGATGAGGAGCGCGGCGTCGGCCCGATGTACATGGAGCGGGCATACCAGTCGCCGTCCTCGGGAACGCACTGCGGACTCCAGTGGGCCCAGATGCCGAACTTGGCGTCGCGATACCACTCGGGCGCTTCATATTGCAGCAGCGAGTCCCAGTCGGGTTTGTAGGGCCCGTCTCCGGCCAGGCCTGGGATGGGCGATTGCATGGGCACGCCATCCCAGGAGCCGCCGGGGATGGGCAATTCGGGCGGCGTTCCCCAGCCGGTGGGTTTCCAGGTGGCGTCGTCGAGCCTGACCTGTGCGATGCTGCCGTTCTTGAGCACGGAGAATACGCGGCGGTCGGCGGGCGTAGCGCAGAAGGCGGCATAGTCGTACGCGTCGGAGGCGGCGGGGAGAGCGGCGGGAGCGCTTTGCGCGGACGAGGGCAATGCGGATGCGGCGGCGGATGCGGCGGCCAGTTTGCAGAATTCTCTTCGCTGCACGGATGAGTCTCCTTCAGATCGTAAATGGGCGGAAAAGCGCGCGTATTAATTGTAGTGTCCGACTA
>JAKCDN010000079.1 GCA_021841795.1 Acidobacteriota bacterium
GGCCGGCAGCGGCGGCACGTCTGTGAGCGTCAGCGCCAGCGGCAACCAGGTGAATGTTGCCTATCTGCAGGGCGCGCTGCTTGAGGAGGTTGCGCATGCGCAGTTATTGCGCTCGCTGCTCGGTTTGCCCACCAACGGCAGCGGCGACGCCGCCGCAGGCATCCCCCAGACCTTCTACTTTCCGGCCAACACCTTCAGTTCGCTTGAGAGCTTCCTGCCTATAGTGCTCGCGCTCGAGGAGGCCTTCATCGGCGCCTACATGACCGCCGTCGAGGAGTTTGCTTCCATGGCCGCCGGCTACAACAGCTTCAGCGCCATGCAGGCCAATCCCGCCTCCTCGGGCTCCAATCTTACCCAGGCCGATCTCGTTCTCTATGCCAAGGTGGCGGCTTCCATCATGGGTGTGGAATCCGAGCATCGCGCTCTGGTCAGAGGCATTCCCGCCGTCACCATCAGCTCGCCCATGTACGCCGGCCTCAACCTCATCCCCGCCAACAATCTCAACTACGAGGGCACGGCAGGGCTCACCGGTCTCATCGTCAGCGCCGGAGGCAACAGTTCCACCACTGCCGCAGCCGCATTGACGCCGTTCATCTCCTCCGGCTCAAACCCGATGTCCGTGCCGACCGTAGCCGGGCAGTCCAGCTTCTCTTCCGTCGTCAACGCCTCGGTGCAGAGCAACGTTACGGGCTCGATTCCCGCCGCGGAGTAGCTGCGCGCCGCAAAAGCAAACCGGCTTCCGCTCTTGGGCATGAACAGCGCCAACAACGGAAGCCGGTGCTTGGGTTCGGTTTTACTTCGTGGCCAGTTGCCGCAGCACGTACTGCAGAATGCCGCCGTGCTCGTAGTACTCGATCTCCTGCGGCGTGTCGATGCGCACCAGCGCGTTGAACTCCTTCACCGTGCCGTCGCTCGCAGCTGCCTTGACCCGCAGACTGCGCCCGCTCGCAAGCCGATCCTTGAGCAGCGCGGTCAGGCCAGGGAAGTCAAAGACCTCTTCTCCGGTCAGCTCCAGCGATTCCACATTCTGCCCCGCCTCGAACTGCAGCGGCAGAATCCCCATGCCCACAAGGTTCGAGCGGTGAATGCGCTCGAAGCTTTCGGCGATCACCGCGCGCACGCCCAGCAGCTTCGGTCCCTTTGCCGCCCAGTCGCGCGACGAGCCGGAGCCGTATTCCTTGCCGGCCAGGATGATCAGCGGCACATTGCGCTCGGCGTAGCGCACGCTGGCGTCGAAGATCGACATCGGCTCGCCCTCCGGCAGCAGCCGTGTCACGCCGCCCTCGGTTCCCGGCGCCAGGCGGTTCCGCAGCCGCACGTTGGCAAACGTGCCCCGGACCATGACTTCATGGTTGCCGCGCCGCGATCCGTAGCTGTTAAAGTCCGCGGGCTTCACGCCGTGCTCGGCCAGATACTTTCCTGCCGGCCCATTCGCCTTGATCGATCCCGCCGGCGAAATGTGGTCGGTCGTCACCGAGTCTCCCAGCACCGCAAGCACGCGCGCCCCTCCGATGTCCTTTACCGGAGCCGGCGTCATCGTCATTCCATCGAAATACGGCGCCTTCCGGATGTAGGTCGAGTCCGGCTCCCACTGGTAAACGTCGCCGGTTGGGAAGCGCAGTCCCTGCCAGTTCGCATCGCCATCGGAAACCGTCGCGTACTCCCGGCGGAAACCCTCGCTCGTGACCGCTTTTTCAATCGCGCTCGCCACCTCGCCCTGTGTCGGCCAGATGTCGCGCAGGTAGACGGCCTTGCCCTCCCGATCGCTCCCCAGAGGATCGGAATCGAAGTTGTGCCCGATTCTCCCGGCCAGCGCATAGGCCACCACCAGCGGCGGGCTCATCAGGTAATTCGCGCGCACGTCCACGTTCACCCGCCCCTCGAAGTTGCGGTTACCGCTCAGCACGCTCACGGCCACCAGCCCGTGCTCCTCGATCGATTTGGAAACATCGCTCGGCAGCGGCCCCGAGTTCCCGATGCACGTCGTGCAGCCGTAGCCCACCACATTGAAGCGAAGCTTCTCCAGATACGGCAGCAGTCCCGCCTTCTCGTAGTAGTCCGTCACCACGCGCGAGCCCGGAGCAAGCGATGTCTTCACCCACGGCGGAACGCTCAGGCCCTTTTCCACCGCCTTCTTCGCCAGCAGGCCGGCGGCCATCATCACCGACGGATTCGACGTATTGGTGCAGCTTGTAATCGCCGCGATCACCACCGCGCCGTGATCCAGGTAGGGGTCCGGATCGACCCCGAACCGCTCCTTCACCGTCGTCGTCACCTTCAGCTTGTCTCCCTGCGCGTGGCCTGACGTTGCGCCCGCGTCCTCAACCAGGGATCCCCGCTCCCACGCCGCGGCCGTGCGCGTGCCCAGCGGCTTCGCCGTCGGCGCCAGCAGTGAGGGCAATTGCTCGGCAAAGCTCTGCCCGGCATTCTTCAGCAGCACGCGGTCCTGCGGGCGCTTCGGACCGGCCACGCTCGGCTCCACATCGTCCAGGTCCAGCACCAGCGTCTGCGTATATTCGGCCTCCGGCGCTCCGGCGGTGTGGAACAGTCCCTGCTCCTTGTAGTAGGCCTCCACCAGCGCGATCTGCTCCTCGCTCCGCCCGCTCAAGCGCAGGTAGCGCAGCGTCTCCGCGTCCACGGGGAAGATTCCGCAGGTCGCGCCATACTCGGGCGCCATGTTGGCGATCGTGGCCCGGTCGGCCAGCGGTAGCTGCGTCAGCCCGTCGCCGTAGAACTCCACAAATTTTCCCACCACGCCCAGCTTGCGCAGCGCCTGTGTCACCGTCAGCACCAGGTCCGTCGCCGTCGCTCCCTCGCGCAGCCGCCCCGTCAGCTTGTAGCCCACCACCTGCGGAATCAGCATGGATACCGCCTGGCCCAGCATCGCCGCCTCGGCCTCGATGCCTCCGACGCCCCAGCCCAGCACTCCCAGTCCGTTGATCATCGTGGTGTGCGAATCCGTGCCCACCAGCGTGTCCGGATACGCCACCGTCTCTCCGCCCGCCTGCGCCGTGAAGACCACCCGCGCCAGATACTCAAGATTCACCTGGTGGCAGATTCCCATCCCTGGCGGCACGGCGGAGAAGTTCCGAAACGCCGACTGACCCCACTTCAGAAATGCATAGCGCTCCCGGTTGCGCTGGAACTCGAGCAGAGAGTTCGCCTCGTACGCCGCCGCCGTGCCATATTCGTCCACCTGTACCGAGTGGTCGATCACCAGCTCGGCCGGCGCCAGCGGGTTCACCCGCTCCGGGTCGCCGCCCAGCGTCTTGATCGCATCGCGCATCGCGGCCAGATCCACCACCGCCGGCACGCCCGTAAAGTCCTGCATCAGCACCCGCGCCGGCATGTAGGCAATCTCCCGGCTGGGCTCGGCCTTTGCCTCCCACCTGGCCAGAAACTCAATGTCGTCCGCCGTCACGTTCACCCCGTCCTCGCGGCGCAGCAGGTTTTCCAGCAGAATCTTCAGGCTGAAGGGCAG
Source organism: Acidobacteriota bacterium (assembly GCA_021841795.1). Taxonomy (GTDB): domain Bacteria; phylum Acidobacteriota; class Terriglobia; order Terriglobales; family Acidobacteriaceae; genus Telmatobacter. The sequence goes on from JAKCDN010000079.1 coordinate 3,482, forward strand.
GCGCGCCAGGTGGATGCCGCGCCCCTCCAGCGCCGGAAGACGGTACATCGTGTACGCGCGGTTGCCGGAGTTGAGCACGGCCTTGCTGTTGAAGCTGTTCATTCGAATTAGTCCTTTCTCCGCTGGTGCGGATGCGCTCGCTGTGCGCAATCTTGGAAACTTGCCGCGTGCGTCAGGCGCACGCCGTCTTGCCGCTGCTCTTCCCATCCTGCCGCCCGGCGTCCGCCATCGGGCGAGACTGGCGCCGCGGCAGGCAGATGCCCTTGGCAAAATCATCTTACTGAGCGGGTTGGCTTACCGTCCGCGATCGTGATGTCCGCGGCGGAAACGCTTGAGAATCGGCGGGCCGGCAACGGGGCGAAGGCAATACATGGGTACGTTGAAATTGTAGTCGAAAAGCGCCTTGCGAGGCGTCATCATGTGGCCCCGAATCCTCGCCGCGCTTCTGCCGCCAGTCATGCTCCGGACGAGGGCCTTCTGACCAATGCCGGACGGCGGCGCACAACCGCGTTCCTGCCTGCTTGCGGCCCGGCGGCTGCCCGCGCTGCGCCGTCGATCGGGAGAGCGGCTGCGTCCTGCCGCTGCGTCTGCCGCCTCATCGCTCCGTTGCTTCCCGCTCACTCACCCGCAAAGTCCCGATACCGCTCCAGCACGTCGCGCTCGGCAATCACGCCGTCCAGCTCGCGCAGGTTGGCGCGGCTTACCACCGGGATCAGCGGCCAGCGGTCGAAGTACCGCAGGGCCATATCCAGGGGCAGGTCGGGATGCAGCAGCGGAATCGCCTCGCCCGCCGCCACCGAATCCAGTGTCTGCTCGCCCTTGCCCGCCTGACCCAGCGCCCGCAGCGCGCTCAGCCCGATACAGCTCCATCCGGATGGGCGCAGGCGGACCAGCAGCACCTCATCCTGCGAGCCCTCCGCCGCGCGCAGCGCCTTCTCCACCGTGTCGCCGGCGTCGAGAATATTTTTCGGGGGCTCCTGCATGGCGTCTTCGATGCGCAGAATGTTCTCTTCCCGCTGCTCTTCCATTGAAGGCAGCTCCATGCCGTCCTGACGGCTCAGCACGTCGAAGATCGCCGTCGGCATCAGCGTGCGCGAGATCAGATACGCAAACGTATTCGCCACAATCACCGGAAGAATGATCGAGTAGTTGCCGCTCACCTCCAGAACCATGAACACCGAGGTCATGGGAACGCGAAGGAATCCCGCAAACAGAACGCCCATTCCCACCAGCGCGTAGGTGCCCGGCGACCATCCCAGATGCGGCAGCAGCGCATGTTCCGCCCCGCCCACCGCGGCGCCCAGCATGGCCCCGATAAACAGCGTCGGCGCAAACATCCCGCCCGGCGTGCCGCTCACAAATGAAAGCAGCGTCGCCACGATCTTCAGCAGCGCCAGGATGGCCAGAAACTGCCATGTGAACCGGCCGTGCATGGCCTCGTCCATGTAGTTGTAGCCCGCGCCCATCACCTGCGGCGCGCCCATGGCTCCAATGGCGCCGATCAGCAGTCCCGCAATCGCCGGCTGCAGGTAGTGCGTCCAGGGCAGCATCTTCGCGCAGCGCGGCCGAAGGTGCTCAATCCCGCTGGCAAACGCGACCGACGCCAATCCGCCGATAATCCCCAGCACCGCGTAGGCAATCAGCTCCGACGGCCGCTGCAGCTCAACCACCGGAATGCGAAACAGCGACTCCGACCCCAGGAACCACCGCGTCACCACCACGCTCGACACCGCCGACAGCACCACCGACCCCAGAATCCCCGCCGTCCAGCGGCCGATGACCTCTTCAATGACAAACAGCACCGCCGAGATGGGCGCGTTGAATGCTGCGGCCAAACCCGCCGCCGCGCCCACCGGCGCAATCAAACGCATCCGGTCGCGCGACAGGTTCAGCCTGCGTCCGATCGCCGAGGCCAGGCTCGCCCCAATCTGAAGCGACGGATCCTCGGGCCCCAGCGACTGGCCTGACCCGATCGCCAGGGCCGAAGTGATGAACTTGCCCAGCGCCGTCCGTAATGGAATATATCCGTTAAAAATGTAGAGCGCTGCCTTGGTCTGATTCACCCCGCTGCCCTTCGCCCGCGGAAATAGGTGAATCACCAGGACCGAAATCACCAGCCCCGTCAGCGCCGGAGCCAGCAGCAGCCGCGTGCGCGACGGCATCGCTCCCGTGCCCAGCAGATAGATGCGGCTCCAGTCGATGGCGTATCGGAAACAAACCACGAACAGCCCTGAAAAGATCCCGATGAAGACGGAGATCATCAGGAAGTACCGGTCCTCGCGAAACATGGAGCGCAGCGCCGACATCGGCGAAAATCCGGTCCGCTCTCCGCTCCCGCTGTCTTCTGGACCAGCCGTTGCGCTCTCTGCCTGGGTCTGTGATTCCGGGTTCAGCTTAATTCTCCTCATGCTGGCCTGCGATCAAAAGCAGCGCCTGGTCGTCGTCGCTTCCCGGCCCGCAGATCCGGCTTGTCTGGCGCTCGATGCTGAAGGTCAGGTTCATGGTCTGGTTGAACAGGTCCGGGTCGCGCCGCAACGCGCCGGGGCTGATCTGCGACTTCAGGTCCGCCCAGTTCTTCCGCAGTCCCTCGATCGCCGCCGCTTCGCCTGTCGCCGCGCACGACTTCAGCCGCGAGCCCGCCACGGTGAATCCCTGGATCGCCATGCGATCCCGCTCGGCCGCGCGCACCTGCGGTTGATACGGATCCAGCGTCAGCACCGACTCCGTCCTCCGCAGCCACTCCGCGCTCTGCTGGTCGTCGGGCGAGATCTGCAGCGCCTCGTCGAGGTATCTTCGCGCGGCAAGATAGTGCCCCAGTCCGTACGCCGCCATCCCGGCTCCGGCCAGCGCCGGACCGTCGTGCCGTTTCTCTCGCAGCGCCCGGTGAAACGCCGCGAAGGCGTGCTGATTGTCCTGCGCCTTCAGAAACAGCTTGCCCAGTTGCTCCTGCAGCGGCGATGCCTCGCTCAGATTCGCATCAATCGCAATCAGCTCCGCCTGCGCCTGGGTGTCGGCATGAATGCCCAGCAGGTATTCGATCAGCTCAAAGTGCGCATTGCGCGACTCCGCTTCCTCGTCGCCAGGCCACGTCGCGTAGATCGCATTGTGATAGAAGCGCAGCGCCCGCCACGTGTCGCCCTTGCCCGCCGCGATGCGCGCCAGCTCCAGGTTCACCACCCCGTTCTCCGGCTGCCGGTCCCACAGGTTGATCAGGTAGGCGTACGCCTCGTCGGTCCGCCGCAACCCCAGCAGCGCCTGCGCCAGGCTCAGTTGGTACGAGTAGTTGTCGCGGTTGTAAAGCAGGGCCGTGCGAAAGTCGGCCACCGCGTCGATAAAATGCTGCGCCTTCAGATCCGATGCGCCCCGCCCCGACCAGCGTGCCGCAAGCGATTGCTGCTGCGCGGTGTAGATATGCGAGATCCCGGAAACAATCAGGAAGAGAACCGTGGCCAGGGCTGTCAGAAAGGTGAGGACAACGGGTTTGCGCCCCAGATACGAATTGAATCCTAGTGGCCCCGCCGCCATGCACTCTCCCGCTATCTAAATGTATTTTTCTAACGCCCCCTTACCATCATAAATCCGCGCAGCAATCCGCGCTGCGCCGCCCGCTGACAGCGCGCGCAATGCAGAACGGCGCACCGTGGACGGCGGACGATCCGCGGCCGCTGCCGGCCATCATGTCCGATACTGATTGGCAGCGGAGGCGGCCAATGCTTCCGCGACTCCGGACCGGCAAATTTCTACTGCGGCTGCTCGTTGTAGAGGAACCACGCGCGCAGCTCCAGATAAGGCCCGTGGAAATCTCGCGGCAGCGGCGGATAGCTCGATCCCGTGATCGCACCCCACGCCGCGCGGTCCAGTCCCGTATCGCCCGAGCGGCCGTCCAGCTGCATATCGATCACCTGTCCGTTGGGCAGCACCTTGAAGTGCAGTACCACTACCCCCGCTTTGAGTATCGGCGGATTCACCTCATCGGGAATCAGCGGATCCCACGTCCGCTCGGTGATAAAGTGCCAGCGCTGCAGCCACGAATTGAAGTCCACTCCCTGCGTGTCAGAGAGAATCTGCACCCCGCCCGTGCCCGCGCCCGGATGCATCGACAGCCGGCTGGACGGCATATCCCCGTAGCCCTGCTGGCCATGACTGTGCATCGCGCCCAGCATGTCCTGTTGCAGTTGGTCTGCGGGATTCCCCGAGCCCAGCGCAAAGTTCGGCCGCGCTGGCACCGCCTTCGGCCGCGGCGCCTCGGGAGCCTCCGATTGCGGATTATTCGGCACCGGCTGCGACGCCTGCTCCTTGGGCTGTACCGGCGCCTGCTGCTCGGGCGGCGGCGGTGGCGCCGGCGCCGGAGCCTGTTCCGCCTGGCGCTTCATCTCCTCCATCGTCTGCTTGTCGATCAGCGGCTTGTTGGCGGGCGGCTTGGGCACAACCTTGGGCTTGTGCAGTTGCCGCATCACGTCCGGCGGCAGATCGAGATACGTCAGATCCTGCCGCTGCTTGATCGCGTCGAATGGATCGATGATCTTCGGCGTCTTGAAGACGTACCGCGGAATCCAGGTCAGCAACGAGAGCAGTACGATATGCGCCAGCACCGCCCACAGCACGCCCTCGCGGAAGCGCGACCAGCGCCGCTCGTCTTCGAGCTCGCTGATCATCTCCAGCAGTTCGTGCGTCTCGTAATCGGCCCAGCGCGAGCCCCTCACCGCCGACGGCGTCTGCCCGCTGCGCTCCGCCGGAAACAGGTCTTCCCGCGGCTCCAGATCGCGTGCGGAAAAGGTGTCCAGGCCCAGTATCGACCCCGTGATAGAGGTCTCCTCCTGGATGCCGCCGGGTTGCGCATCGGGTGCGGCCGGTTTCTTGGGTCCGTTTAGCTCGGGTGGCGCTTCGCTGGTGGGCATTGCTTGGTATGGAGCCGCTCCGGGCGCACTATCCCCCTTGCGGATCTAGCTCTCAAATCCTTCCCAATTATTCTCTCATTAGTACCCTGTGGAGATCACCGGCCTGCCGCGCATCTGCCCCATGCATTCCCCATCGACCCGCCTGCCCGCCCGTCAGAGATCCCGCGGAGCCCGGCCGTCCTTGCCGCCCTGTTATCACCGCGCTTCCGTCTCTGCTGTCTTTTCCCTTCGGCATACGTCAGTTATTAGGCCCCGGATGTCACGCCGCAATAATCCCCTGGCGCGCCCGGACTTCGGTCCGGCGTCATCGGCTCGCCTCGTACAATGGTTCTTGCTGATTTGACGCACGATAGCCAGGAAAGGGATAACGTTTGAACCGTTTTTCTTCGCACTTGTTGGCGGAATGGAAGCTCATCGTCCTTCCGACGCTGATGAAATGGGGCATCCTGGGCGTCGGCGCCATCGCCATGCTCGACTCATCCAGCATTCCCGTTCCCATGGACGCGATCCTGGCGCTCTACGTCTGGAACGATAAACGCCACTTCTGGCTTTACTGCCTGGTCGCGGCCGCGGGCTCGGCCGTGGGCGGGCTCCTGCCTTATGCGCTCGGCCGCGCCGGCGGAGAGCTCTTCCTGCTCAAACGCGTCGATCCCGCCAAGTTCGAGAAGATGCGGCACCGCTTTGAGCGCCAGGAGTTTCTTGCCGTCATGATCCCTTCCATGATGCCGCCTCCCGCGCCTTGGAAGATGTTCATCTTTGCCTCCGGCGTCTTCAAAATGCGCGTGCCCGACTTTCTTCTCGCCGTCTTTGCCGGCCGGGTGGTGCGCTGGATCGTCCTTTCGCTCCTCGTCATCAAGCTTGGCCCCGGCGCCGTTGAACTGGTAGCCCGCCACGCTCTCCTCGTTGTCCTCGTCGTCGCTGTCATGGCCTTCGCGGGCTTCTCCTGGTGGTGGCTGGGTAAAAAACACGCCGGCAAACTATTGGAAGATTGACCAAAGATCGCCGTGGCGCCGGGAAGGGAAGCATGCGCAGATTCATCGTCCTTCTGGCCGTTGCCGCGGCTGCCTGCTCTCTCCATGCCGCCGCGCGCAACCAGCTTGTTCACGTCACCGTCCGGCAGTTGCAGCAGTTCCTTCAGGATCAGCAGACCCGGCGCCTCAGCGACCGCGATCTGGCTGCGAAGCTGTCCGCCGCCCAATTGAGCGAACAGTTGACCGAGTTCCAACTCGATCGCCTCAAGCACGACCTCAGCCTCGGGCCGGAATCTGCAACTGAGCTCGACATCCTTGCCGACCTCTCCGCCTTCCTCAACCCGCCTGCAGCCGACGCGCCCACCCGGCAACCTCCAGATTCCGCCGCGCAAAAACAGATTCTCAGCGCCGCGCAGAACTTCGCCGCCGTCACCCTGGCGCGCCTGCCGGACTTCATGGCCACACGCACCACCCGCAGCTTTGAGGACATTCCCTTCACTCTGGGCGGCAAAACCACGCAGAGCGGTTTGCACCCCGTCCAGACCAGCATCCGCCAGGTCGCCTTCCGCGATGGCCGCGAATTTGCGCAGGATCTTCCCCCCGCGCGG
>JAKCDN010000080.1 GCA_021841795.1 Acidobacteriota bacterium
CCAATCCACTCCGCAATATACGACCAGCCCTCCTCGCAGGCAACCTCGGTGATCTGACTACGCAGGCCGAAGCTTCTTAGATCGGATAGCGAGAACGACATCGAGCACGCCACAGTTCCATCAACTGCCAACCGCCAATTCCTGAACCCACCCGCCTGCAAGCGCCGGAATTCATCGCCAAGAGGGGCCACGGCGTTCGCAAACGGGTTTTTGGAGATCATGGCGCGCGCAAACTCGCGCACGGGTTTGCGCACCGTCAACGCGCGCTGACACGCGTAGGTCAGTGTCTCACCCGGTCCGAAGAGGCCGCCGGCATCGGGTGGAATCAAACCATAACGCCGCGCCAGGCGATCGGCCACAGCCAACCCGCTTGCGCCTGCAACAGCAGCCGCGCCACCGAAGATCATGCGGCGTCTTGAAACTGTATTCACTCCCGATCCTCCCCATCAGGCACGCGCCCGGTGATCATCGCGCGAACGCTCGCGCGGAATCCCGACAGCGCCACCATCGTTACATGCAAAAGAAGAAACAGGAGCAACAGAACCGTAACGATAAAGTGAATCGTCCGCGCCGACTGCCTGCCACCCACGAGCAGCGCCATCCAGGGAACCACCGCGGTGAACGTAGGAGACATGGCCAACCCGGTCCAAATCATCAGCGGAAACAGGCCAAAAATCACAAGGAGGTAGGCTGTACGTTGGAGAACGTTGTACGAGCGTCTCTCGCCACGGGCAGACGGCGCGAAATTAAGGTACTTCACGATGCGGTCCTGATAGGCCCGCCACGACCAATCCCGCCGCTCCGGAACCAGGTTTTTCAGGAAGTGCCCGCTCCAACAGCCGTAGATCACATAAACGATCCCGCAGAAGACCAGGCCCCATGCGGACTCAAAGTGCAGGTACCGGCTCCAGCCGTTTTCGTCAGGCATTACGTAGTGGTAGCCCGTGGGAACCGTGGCGCGACTCGATGGAATAGGAATTGTGAACAAGGGCGTGGTATTCACATTTCCTACTTCGCCCCAGTAGAAACGTGGATGCGAGATCACGATCAAAATGCCTGAAATCATGAGCGCAACAAAGGAGACAAAGGTGAACCAGTGCGTCAGGCGCACCAAGGCTGGGTAATGTTGTCTCTTCATTTCTTCTGTTCGGGAAACCGCCGGCACGCCGTCAGGTTAACATGCCTGTGTCGTGGACAAGAGCTTTTTTCTGTAAAGAGCCGCGGCGCAGGCGTTACGGCTCGATGAGCCACCTGCGCCTATAACAAACTCTCTCGCCATCTGGTTCCCCTACCGCTGAACCAAGCCCTCTACTAACGCTTCCCACTCCGATTCAAGAGTGGATCGATGAAATCTGCGTCCGGCCCGAGCGTACCAATAGTCGGCATTCCATAACACGCCTTCTTTTCGGTGAAGATATGCGTGAACCGCCATTGCGTCGCGCGTAGAAAGGTCGTTCACCAAGTCGTGCGCGCGATCCCACTCACCCTTCGCATCCCACCAAAGAGCAAGCACTGGGATGGGAAGACTGGCCGGAGGTTCCAGATCTTCGAGTGTCGCCTTGAGTTCTTCGACCGTCATGAGCAGAACTCAATTATCGCAGCACGCAATTTGCAGCCAGATGCATTTGCACGCTTAGCCGGCCTGGCATGAGCCTCTCAAGGCATTGATTCGTTGCATTGCTTCACCTCTTGTGTGATTTAAGTCACTTTCGGTCACCCAATCACATGCTAGAAATAAGCCATCGTTCCGGAAGAGTGAACCGCGGGGTCCGCCAGGGGGGTTGGGCAAGGCTGGGGAAACCTGGTTTGCCATCCCCTTCCAGGAGGTCAACGCATGGGTCTGCCCCGCGTAATTTGCCATAGAGATCGTGATTGCAACGGAGCGCATTCCGGTCGTATACTGAAATCCGACCAATCTGGTCGCATTTTCCGATTACTGCCATTCCGGCAGCGGCACGAGGGAGCCAGACGGGTGAGCGCTCTGAGCGAGTTGAACGTCGGCGAACGCGGGATCCTGGAGTCGCTTGACCTCCCCGAATCCGTACAGAACCATTTGATGCACATGGGTTTTGTTCCTGGTTCCTGTGTGCATGCACTGCGCCGCGCACCTGCCGGCGATCCCACGGTCTATTTAATCGACGGCATGGAGATTGCATTGCGCCGTGAGACGGCTGCAGCCATACATGTCCGCGCGTGTACGGGCGCAATTTCCGCGGCGATGCCGACAGAAGAAGCCCCCGACCTGATTGAGGCTGCGCAATGAACGCCTGCTGCGAAACGCCGGCCTTCAAGCCGCCCTCCAGTTCCGAGTCTGAAGGCGGACTGAAGACAGTTGTGCTGATCGGGCCGCCCAACGCGGGCAAGTCGACGCTCTTCAACAAACTCACCGGCCTACGCCAAAAAGTGGCCAACTATCCCGGCGTAACGGTTGAGCAGCGCATGGGCCTGATGGCCGGTATTGGCCGCGAGGATCTTACGCTCATCGATCTGCCGGGGATCTATTCGCTGACGCCGTACTCTGAAGACGCTCGCGTCGCGGTCGATGTTCTGAGGGGCCGAATGCCCGGAACACCAAAACCAGACGCGGTTCTGCTGGTTCTGGACTCGCTGCATCTGACGCGGCAGTTAATGCTCGCGATGCCGGTGCTCGCGGTAGGCCTTCCTACGCTGGTGCTGCTTAACATGACGGATTTGATGGAGTCCCGCGGCGGCCATATCGATGCACTGAAGCTAGCGCGCGAACTGGGCGCGCCAGTGGCTCAGATCAGCGCAGTGAGCGGGACGGGGCTCGATTCGGTCTCACTTTTTCTCAATCAACAGAACATCGAGGCTCCGTCCCGGCGATTTGAGTTACCCGTGATCGGCAATGCCGCCAGCACGCACAACTGGGCGGCGCAGGTGAGCCACCGAACCGGTTACCGGGCGCCGCTCTCGGCCGCCAACACACGCAGGATCGACAACGTTCTGCTGCATCGGATCTGGGGACCGCTGCTCTTTCTCGTCGTAGTCTTTGCAGTTTTTGAGTTAGTGTTTGCAGTGGGGCAACCGCTGTCGGACGGGTTCGGCGATTTATTGACTCGCGCCGCGGATCTGGTCCGGCCATTGCTTCCTGCCGGCTGGCTGCAGTCGCTGCTGCTGGATGGGGTGTGGAAGGGAATTTCGTCGGTACTGGTTTTTTTGCCGCAGATCCTGCTGCTGTTTCTGTTTGTGGGGATCCTGGAAGATTCAGGCTATCTGGCGCGGGCCGCGCTGATAGCGGACCGCGTGATGCGCACCATCGGGCTCAACGGCAAGGCGTTTATTCCGCTGCTGTCAGCCTATGCCTGCGCTGTGCCTGCGATCATGGCCACGCGCACGATTGAGAACAAGCGCGACCGGCTGGCGACGATTCTGGTAACCCCCTTCATGACTTGCTCGGCGCGGCTGCCGGTGTACCTGCTGCTGATTGCGGCATTCATTCCCAACGTTTACTATCTGCACGGATTTCTCGGCTTGCAGACGCTGGTGATGCTGGGCCTGTATCTGGCCGGAGGTGTCGCCGCATTCACGACGGCGAGGCTGCTGAAGAGTTCCATTCTCAAGTCGAGCGATACGCCCTTCATTCTTGAGCTGCCCCAATACCGGATGCCGACGCTCTACTCGCTTGGCCTGCGCCTGGTGGACCGCGCCCGGATCTTTATGAAGAACGCCGGCACCATCATCGTCGGGGTGACGATTGCGCTTTGGATCATGGCGCATCTTCCGGTGATCCAAACGCCGACGGGATCGCTCTCAGCGCCGCAATTGGCCGATAGCGTGATTGGCCGCCTGGGACACTTTATCGAGCCCGCCATCGCCCCGCTGGGCTTCAACTGGAAGATTGGCATTGGACTGCTGTCGAGCGTGCTGGCGCGCGAAGTGATGGTAAGCACGCTGGGGACGCTGTATAGCGCCGATCCGGGAACGCAGTCGCTGAACCTGCAAACCGCGCTGCACCACGACCTCTCGCTTGGCGGGGCGCTGGCGCTGATGATCTTCTTCGCGTTCGCCATGCAGTGCACGTCGACCATCGCGGTGGTGAAGCGCGAGACGAATAGCTGGAAGTGGCCGGCGCTGCAGTTCTTCTACATGCTTGCGCTCGCATACGGCGCCGCATTTGCCGTGAATCACCTGACACTGCTGATTCTGCACTGACCGCCGATTCAAGGAGATTGCCGCCCAGCCAAACTGCGCGGCCCGGCCGGCGTGTGTTGGAGGGCGGGTATTTTGCAACGCTTCTGGTGCAAAGTCGCGGAAAAAGGCGAAGATCGCTAGAAGATTCGGTGGAGATGCAACGAAGAAGGCAAAGAAAAAATATTCCGGATAGATCCTGCAAATAAGTTGTTTATTTTCAGCTGTTTGCGCGATGGAAAATTGACTAAAATATTTGGTTTCAATGGCTTGTGGCCAGAATCTAGACAGCAAAGGGGTTAGGGGCAGAGACGGCGGTTGCAGGGCACGGCCTGCCGCTGACGGCTCTTCGCTTTCCGGGCCGGGTTGGCTGCTGACTGGGTCTATTGTGCGCCGGATGGGGGAAATAATCGGCAAGGTTGCTGGGGATTTTTTCTTTTGCGCATACGAGCTGCCTCCATTGCCGCTGGCATGCACAAGCCCTTACAGACCTTCCACCAGCTTGGAACTAAGGCTAGCCCGGGAAGCGCGGAGGCGATGAATTTTCGGGGGGGGAAGGCTCAAGTCCGAGATGGAGACTCTACGGACTTAAGAAGCGCGCCTTCGCCCGCCTATGGAGTTGCCACCGCAACCGCGCTGGCGTTGGAATATCCCATGCCGCTCGGCATGGGCAAAAGCGTACCCGCGCCCCCGTTCACCCAATATGCGGCGTACTGGCCCGCAGATCCCACCATATACACATCGCTGCCGGAGAAGCCGATCCCGACGGCAAAAGAAGTGGCGGGAGAGCCTATCGTATTAGTGGGCAAGGGCAACGACGTGGCCGTGCCGTTCAGCCAGTATGCGGCTGTGGAGTTCCCCGTCGCGCCGCTCACCCCACTTCCCGTTACGTACACATCGTTGCCCAAGACCGCGGTCGCTCCCGCTCCATAGCCTTGTGCCGTGTCGTTAGGAGGTATGGGCAGCGTCGTGGCCGCCCCACTATTCGCCCAAGTTATTGCAGTGTCGTTGCCCACGACGGGGCTCGTCATTCCCGACATATACACATTGCCGCCCGAGATCGCGATCCCTTCGGCCCAATAATCCCCCGTCAGGCCAGTGGGCGCGGGCAACACCGTGGCCGAGCCGTTCACCCACAGTACGGCGACTTCGTCGCTATCGGTGTTGAACGCAATTCCCGTCACGTAGACATCGCTGCCCGAGACCGCGATGTCGAAGGCTGAAGCATATGCCATGCCGCTGGGTGGGGCTAACGTGGTGGCCATGCCGTTCACCCAAAGTAGGGCGGTGGTGTTGCCCGCAGTGTTCTCCTCAAATCCCGTCACATATACATTGCCGCCCGAGACCGCGATCGGGCCGGCTCGCGAGATTGTCATGCTGCTGGGCAAGATCGTGGCCGCGCCGTTCACCCACAGTACGGGAACTTGGCCGGTGCTGTTTCCCGCGTAGCCCGCCACATACACATCGCTGCCCGAGACCGCGATCGCGTAGGCTTGCGAGCTTGTCATGCCGCTGGGCATCGGTAGAGCCGTCACGGTGGCAGTCGGGCTGCCGGAGGTAAGCTTCCATACCTCTGCTACATTCACACCGGTCGGTGGGTTCACCGCGGGGATCGCAGACCCGGCGATGTAAATGGTTGTGTTTGGGCCGATGGCCGGGTTGACGGTGAAGCTCTGCGCCACCTGTGAGGCCGCCGCGTAGGTGCTGTTGCCAGATTGGCCGGCGTCGATGGTGCAGGTTCCGGCGGCCACAAATGCGGCCGTCGTCCCGGAGACCGTACAGACGCCGGGAGTCGCCGAGGTAAGGGTGACCGCGGCGTCGGAGCTGGCTTTGGCCGAAAGCGTCAGTGGCACTCCCACGGTCTGCGTGCCGGGATTGGCGAATGTAATGGTCTGCGTGGTATGACCGATACTGTTACCGCCGCCGCAGCCGCTGACAAGCAAGGCCAGCGACGGAATCGAAAAAAAAGAGAGCAGATTAAGATGCCTCATGTGAGACCTATTCTTGCCCGTTGCGCATCCGTTGCGCGGTGGTTTGCAGCGGCGATGCTTCTGTCTGAAATTTGCTTAACATGTTATCACGCCCTCGGAAAATGTATGTGCCCGCAGTTCGCTTATTGGCCGCGCTTGGAGCTGGAGAGCTTTTTCGCCAAACCCTGCCAAAAACGCGGGCTGCGAGGTTGTTACCGCCTACTCTGAACCGCCGTGATCCATATCACGCTACTGCGGGATCGGCGACCCGGCCGCTAGCTGTGTTGCGGCCCGGGCTGACAAGTGCTTCTGGTTGTCCGTTGGCGGTAACAGGGCCAAGCATGTTTCCAGACCCAGCTGAACTGGAAATGCGACCTGGCGATTTGCCGTCAACCCAATCGGAGGTTGGCGGAATTCATGGCAGGCGACTTCTGCATGAGGATTTCACCGGGAAAGACGAAGCGCGCCGATCAGAGCGGCGAGCGCACTGGGCTGGTTTCGACGGCTGGCGTAATAAAGGAAAAGGCCGGGGAAGGTGGGGCACCAGTCCTTGAGCACCTGGATCAGACGGCCTTCTTTGATGAGGGGCAGGACGGTGGGTTCGAGCGACATACCGATGCCGGCCCCCTGCAACACGGCCTGAATCACGAGGTCAGAATCGTCGAACGAAACCGGTCCGTGCGGATTCACGGTCAGCGCCTTCCTGCCCTTTTCGAACTCCCAGCGGTATAGACCGGTTCTGAAGCGAAAGCCGATGCAGCGATGGTCTTTGAGATCCTGCGGCATGGCCGGGACTTTGTGGCCGGCGAAGTATTCCGGTGCGCCCACGGCCGCCAATCGCAGGTCCGCGCTGACGCGAACCGCCACCATGTCTTTCTGGATGAGTTCGCCGATCTGAATGCCGGCATCGTATTCTGCGGCGACGAGGTCGATCGGGTCATTCGAGGTGGTCACTTCAAGAACGATGTCAGGATAACGGCGCATGAACTTCTCCAGTTTGGGGATGAGGACCATGCAGGCCGCGGAACGGGTTGTGACCAGCCGGAGCCGGCCCGCGGGGCGGTCGCTGAGCTTGCGAACCTTCATCAGCGATTGCTGTATTCGTTCCAGCGCGGGCACCAGATCTGCGAGCAGAACGGTTCCAGCGGCGGTTGGCGAGACGCTCCGCGTGGTGCGCGCCAACAACTGCAGCCCCAGGCGCTTCTCGATAGCACGTATGCGGTGACTCAGCGCGGACTGGGAGACACCGAGTTGCGCGGCAGCGCGGGTGAAGCTGCGTTCTTCAGCAACCGCGGCGAAGACGGCCAGCTCCGAGAGGTCACTCTGCAGAGATTGATGAAATATTCTCATAAGCGCTCCCTGTCAAGGTGGTCTAGTGTCATCAGCATAACAGGCCTAGACTTAGCTTGTGCGTCGCTTTCCGCGCGCCGCTCTGCCCCGGCGGGCGCGGGTCGCGGGAAAGAGGATTCACCATAAGGAGTAACGGGATGCAAAAGCGTGAGCTGGGAAAAAGTGGGCTGAGCGTTTCAGCCCTTGGGCTTGGCTGCATGGGATTGAGCTTTGGATACGGTCCGGCGACGGAGAAGCAGCAAGGGATTGCGCTGATCCGCGCCGCGTTTGACCGCGGGGTGACCTTTTTCGACACCGCAGAGGCCTACGGACCGTACGCCAACGAAGAACTTGTCGGCGAAGCGGTGGAGCCGTTCCGCGACCAGGTTGTGATTGCAACCAAGTTCGGTTTCAGGGAAGGCAAGCCCGCAAACGGCCTGGACAGCCGTCCGGAGAGCATCAGAGCGCACGTACAGGCCGCCCTCAAGCGACTGAGAACGGACAGAATCGATCTCCTTTATCAGCACCGCGTCGATCCCAACGTCCCCATTGAAGACGTTGCCGGCACGGTGAAGGAGCTTATCGACGCGGGCAAAGTGCAACACTTCGGCATGTCGGAGGCCGGTGTGGCGGCAATTCGCCGAGCGCACGCGGTACAGCCGGTGACGGCACTTCAAAGCGAATACTCGATGTGGTGGAGGGAGCCGGAATCGGAGATTCTGCCAACGATCGAGGAGCTTGGAATCGGATTCGTTCCATTCAGTCCGCTGGGGAAGGGATTCCTCACGGGCGCTATCGACGAGAACACCAGGTTTGACAGCACGGATTTCCGCAACATCGTTCCACGCTTCTCGCCCGAAGCTCGCAAAGCGAACCAGAAGCTTGTGTCTGTGCTGGGAGAGATCGCAGACAGCAGGAAGGTAACCCGTGCCCAGATTGCGCTGGCATGGCTGCTGGTGCAAAAGCCCTGGATCGTCCCCATTCCCGGCACCACGAAGCTGCATCGGCTGGAGGAGAACCTGGGGGCGGCCGCAGTGCAGCTTTCGACGGCCGACCTGCGGAGCATCGCTGATGCGCTCGCCGCAATCGAGGTGCAGGGCGCCCGCTACCCTGCCCACCTTCAGGCGAACGTCAACCGGTAAATCAACGCTGGGGCGCGGTCGATCTCAGTCACGGGCGCGCCTTCGCGGGGGTTTGGAGTGTCAGGAGGAGAGCGCTGGGTGAGGGAGCGGGGCCGAACGCCGGCGAGGTTGCGGAGGGATTCTGCGTGAAAGGGCCGGGGTAGTGAGGTGGTCTCCCAGGTCTCAGACGCGAGACCTGGGGCAACCATTTTTGTGGTGGGGATGCATGGGTTCATTCAACGAACAGGGGCCGGGGTGGTGTCGCGTCTCTGTTTCCTGCTATCTTTTTCTTCAAGGACAATCCATCCATGCGCGCTGCCGAACTCATCGCCCCTCTTGAATTCCGTCTTGCTGAAATGCCGATCGAAGATCCCGGACCGGGGGAGATCCAGGTTCACGTGGAGTCGATCGGGGTGTGCGGATCGGATCTGCACGCTTACACCGAGGGCCAGGTGGGGGGCATGCCGAATGCGTACCCGATGGTGCTGGGGCATGAGCCAGCGGGCGTGATCGTGAAAGTGGGCGCGGGCGTGACGGGGCTTTCCGCGGGCGACCGCGGGGCGCTGGAGCCGGCGATTTACTGCTACCACTGCGAGTTCTGCATGAGCGGGCACCACAATGTGTGCGCGAACATCCGCTTTCTATCGACGCCGAACATACCGGGATTCTTCCGCGAGTATGTAAACCTTCCGGCGGCGAATTTCCTGCCCATTCCAGCGGCGGTTTCCTACGACACGGCGACGCTGGCCGAGCCGCTGGCGATTGCCATTCACTCGCTGCGCCTGTCGTCGATTGCGGCCAACGAGACCATCGCCGTGATTGGGGCGGGCCCGATCGGCTTGACGACGATTGCGGCCTTGCGCGCGGCGAAGGCGAAACGCATCTGGGCCATTGAGCCGCTGGCGTATCGCCGCGAGCTGGCGCTGAAGATGGGCGCCGACGTGGCGCTGGAGCCAGGGGAAGCGGTGGCGGAGGTGATGCAGCAGACGGGGAAGCGCGGGGTGGATTGCGTGTTTGACTGCTGCGCGGGCGCCGAAACGGTGCCGCAGGCGATCCAGATGACGCGCAACGCGGGGCGGGTGGTGCTGACCGGGATTCACTCCACGCCAACGTTCACGGTGGACGCCAGCGGAATGCGGCGCAAGGAGATTGTGCTCTACAACGTGCGGCGCTCGAACCATGCGGTCCACGAGTCGCACGAGGCGCTGGATCTGCTGATGGCGCAGCCGGACTGGTTTGCGCCGCTGGTGACGCACGCGCGTCCGCTGGACCGGATTGGCGAGGCCTTCGACCTGACGAGCCACTACCGCGACGGGGTGGGCAAGATGGTGATCCGGCCGTAAAGGTGGCGGGCCGGGGCCATGGAAGGCTT
>JAKCDN010000081.1 GCA_021841795.1 Acidobacteriota bacterium
CGCATCGAGTAGAGATTGCGCGCGTCGGAAAACTGGCACAGCAGGTGGGCTACGTAATCGGTGACATCGGGATCGTGAAGCCCTAACTTGCCCTCATAGCTGTTTCGCACTGCCTGCTGAAAAAATGGTTCGAGCGGATGGGGCTGCGTCTGCATACACACCTCCCGTGCACGGAACCTACGGCTTTGCCCGTGCTGTGCCTCTGCGGCGGAGCGCGAGCCGCCGGTTGCTCTTCGGGCCCCGGTTCTTGCTGTTCGTGCTGCGCGGGAAAGCATGCCAGCCGCGGCCCGATTTACCTGGCTGTAACACTGAGATTAGCCGAAATGTTGCGCTTGACAAGGGGCAGGCTCAACTTAGTTAGCAATCGGGTCGCTCGATTGCAAATCGCACGATGGTTTCCGGGGCGTGCGTAGCAGAATGCAGAAGGGCCGCTCACGAAGCCGGTTGCGAAGCCCGGAATGCGGTTTGTTCAGACGGCTGCTCTCGTCGGGGGGCCGTCTTTGGGAAATAAGGTCAAGTTGCCATCGGTACAGGTTGCGCGGCCGTATGAATCTCGCAGCCCTGAGGAGATGAAACATCCGCTTGATCGTGCAGCCCATAATCGGTCGGACGAAGAGCGTTCGGCGCCTTCGCAGGCAGTCTGCTCCGCCTCTGGCCCAGCCTTCGGATGCGGCCGCAATGCAAAGATGCCCTCGCTTCCGCAAGGGCATCTCTGCATCGGTTCAGGCCACATCAAACAATTTGCATACCAGGCTCGGCGCCGGCCGTCTGTCGATCACCGTGATTGCCGCGCGCACGAACCCGCGCTATACCGCTGCCGGCGTGCGCGATTCGAGCTCCGCCAGCCGTTTGGCGAGAAGCGTTTCCAGCTTGACCAGCGCGGACGAAAAGCCTTCAATGCCTTCCTTTAATTTGTCAGACGCCATGCGATCGGCGGCGTGCATGCGCTCGAAGGTTGCCTTGTCCACAGCAATCTTCTCCATCTCTATCGCCTTCGCGGCATCTGCACTCAGCTTCCGCGGAAGCTGGGCCTGTGTAGCCTCGAGTTCAGCCAGCAACTGCGGCGAGATCGTAAGCAGGTCGCAGCCGGCCAGCTCGCAGATTTCGCTGATATTGCGGAAACTGGCGCCCATGACCACCGTCTTGTAGCCGAATTTCTTGAAGTAGTTAAAAATGCGTGTCACCGATTGCACGCCGGGATCCTCGGCGCCCTGATACTCCTTGCCCGTGTCCTTCTTGTACCAGTCCAGGATGCGGCCCACGAAGGGCGAGATCAGGGTCGCGCCTGCCTCCGCCGCGGCAATGGCCTGATGCATGCCGAACAGCAGCGTCAGGTTGCAGTGGATGCCTTCTTTCTCCAGCACCTCTGCGGCGCGAATGCCCTCCCAGGTGGAGGCGATCTTAATCAATACGTGGTTGCGCCCGATGCCGGCTGCGTCGTATTGCTTGATGATGCTGTGTGCCTGTGCGATCGTGGCCTCGGTGTCGTACGAGAGACGCGCGTCAACCTCGGTGGAGACACGGCCCGGAACAATGGCCAGAATCTTCTTGCCGAAGGCTACCGCCAGCCGCTGAAAGGCAAGATTGGCAACCGCCTGATCGGTCGCGCCCTCTCCCAGTTCATTCCGCGCATCCTTCAGCACGCCATCCACAATCGGCTGATACTGAGGCATCTGTGCCGCGGCCGTGATCAGCGACGGGTTGGTGGTCGCATCCTGCGGATGAAACTGCTCCATGGCTTCCATATCGCCCGTGTCGGCCACGACAACTGTGTATTGACGCAACTGCTCGAGTAAACTCTGCGGCATGACTCCTCCTGCGGGGTGGCGGGGATCGTACGGAACCAGTGTACCCCTTCTTTAAGATGCATCGTGTGAAGGCCGGTTGCACACCGGCCCTGATCCTTTCGCAAGGGCCTGTGGCGTCGCGGTCGGATTCTTTACCCCCTGCGCCCTGCGGCCCGCATGCGTGGCGCCGATACCGGCTGCATGATATCCTCAACTAGAGCGGAAATCCCATGAAAGCCTGCGCCAGGTTGCAATCACTACACCCGCCAGCCGCAAAGTGCTGGTCGCGGTCCTGTGCGCTTGGTATCTGTCCGCGGCGGTACCTGCGCGTGCTGCCCACCGGCACGCGACCTAGTCTCTTCGGCGGAGATTAGCAGCCCACCGCCGAAGATCCTCGCCCAAACTGGGCCTGTCTGAGCCCACGGAATGGAACGATCCCGCACTGCGGGATCCCCGCGCCGCGCCGTATTCACTCATCCGGATGCTGAGCCGGTTGCGACAACCACATCTGCCGAGGAGAACCTACCATGACCAAGCAGGAAATGCACGCCCAATACGGACCAAAATTAGTCTGCGCTCTGCCCGGGCCCAAGGCGCGCGCCGCCGTTGCCGCCGATCACCGGCTCATCTCGCCCAGCTACACGCGCTCTTATCCCCTGGTAGCAAAGCGCGGGCGCGGAATCCGGGTTGAGGACGTGGACGGAAATGAGTTCCTCGACTTTGCCGCCGGCATTGCCGTCACTTCCACCGGCCATTGCCATCCTGAAGTCGTTGCCGCCATTCAGAAGCAGGCTGCCGAACTGATTCACATCTCCGGCACCGACTTTTACGACGAGCACCTTACCGATCTTGCCGAGCGCCTCTCGGCCGTTGCCCCCATGCGCGGTCCACACCGCTTCTTTTACGGCAACTCCGGCGCCGAAGCCGTCGAGTGCGCCCTGAAGATTGCGCGCTATCACACCGGCCGCCAAAACGTGATTGCTTTTCTCGGCGCCTTTCACGGCCGCACCATGGGGGCGCTGTCGCTCACCGGCTCCAAGCCGCAGCAGAAGCGCCGCTTCGCTCCGCTGGTTCCCGGCGTGACCCACGTGCGCTATCCCTACGCCTACCGCGGTTGTACCGGAGGACCGCAGGAGGAAGCCGCCTTTAGCCTCGGCTGCGCCCGCTACATCGAAGAAAAACTCTTCAAGACGATTCTTCCCCCCGAAGAGGTGGCCGCCATCTTCATCGAGCCCATTCAGGGCGAGGGCGGGTACGTTCCCGCGCCTGCCAACTTCCTCCGCGAACTGCGCGCCATCTGCGATCGCCACGGAATTCTGCTTGTGGTTGACGAGGTGCAGAGCGGATGCGGCCGGACCGGTCAGTGGTGGTCCATTCAGGACTCCGGCGTCGAGCCCGATATCGTCTGCATCGCCAAAGGCATCGCCAGCGGCATGCCCCTGGGCATCTGCATGACGCGCGCGGAAATTATGGACTGGAAGCCCGGCTCACACGCCTCAACCTTTGGCGGCAACCCGGTGTCGATCGCTGCCGCGCTGGCCACCATGGACATCCTCCAGCGCGAAGGACTCGCCAACGCCGCAAGCGTGGGTGGGTACATGCTCGACCGCCTGCGCGGATGGAAGCAAACCCATCCCTCGGTCGGCGATGTGCGCGGACGCGGCCTCATGATCGGTATCGAGATCGTCAAGGACAAGGCCTCGCGCGAGCCCGCCGCCGATCTGCGCAACCGCGTGGAGCAACTGGCCTTCGAGCGCGGCCTCATGATCCTCGGCTGCGGCGAAACCTCGCTGCGCCTCGCACCGCCTCTTCTCCTCACACGGGAAGAAGCGGAAGTGGCCCTCGACATCCTTGAGGAATCACTCGCCCAGGCTGAAAAAGAGCACTCCATGAGCGAGGCCGCCGTCGCTGCCGGCGCGTAGGTCTGCTCCGCTGTTCCGGGCCGCCGTGATTGAACTATCTCGGCGGCCCATCTCCTCTCTGCCTCTTCGGCTGTCGCAATTTCTGAACTCAGGAATCGCCGTCATCAACCAGATGCATGCGCGCGATCTCCTGCGTGCGGTGTGCCGTGCATCCCAGATTATGCGCCATCTCTCGCGTGGCCAGGCTTCCTGCGCTGGCGGCGCAGCTTGCCTGCAGGCCGTTCCGCCACTGGCCCTGGCGGGAGTTGGCTGCGGGGCTTTTCACTCCCGGCCCCTTCAGGTCACAATGGTGTGCAATGGATTGGACCATGCGACTGCGCGCTCAAGGCCTCCAGGGCGCTGTTGGCCTCCTTGACAGCCTCGCCGCGCGTCGCGGTAGAGCGCCCGATCTGCCCGCTCACCTGCTCGTCGGCATCGAGGGAGAAGAGGCTGCTTACTTTTATCTGCTGCGCAAGGGCTATATTGTCGTCGCGCGGCGATGGTCGGCCGGAAATCATCCCGGGGATCTTGATCTGGTCGCGTGGCAGGGTCAATTGCTTTGCATCATTGAGGTTAAGACACGTTCTGCCCGCGACCAGACGCCTGCCGAAGCCGCAATCGATCTCCATAAACGCAACTTGCTGCGCCGGCTTGCCCGCCAGTACGTTCGGCAGCTCCCGACGGAAACGGCCCCTGAGGTGCGCTTCGATGCCATCAGCGTTTATCTCGTGCCGGGCAGGCCACCCGAGTTCCTGCATTTCGAAAGCGCCTTCCGGTGGCGCGAAACCCGCGCGGATCGGTTTGCCTGAAGGAAATCGCTTTCTTGACAATCGATTTTGATAGATTCTATGGTTAGTAGTCGGTTAGCATGAGTCGCGCGCCGGGGCAGGGAAGCAGAGCTTGCTCTAGGAATGGGGGACTTTGTACGTATGGTCATGCAAGCGCCTGTGGGGCGGCACCAGGTTCGCGAGGAGATTCAACGTCGTATCCTGTCGGGCGAGACCCAGCCGGGCGAGCGGCTGACGCAGCAGAGTCTGGCCAAGGAGCTGGGAGTCGCCCAGGGAACGGTGCGGGAATCGCTGCTCGAGCTGCAATGGCTGGGGTTGGTAGAGTCCATTGACCGGCTCGGCGTCTTTGTCCAGCAACTCGATGCCAAGCGGTTGTGCGAGGCCTATCTGGTGCGCGAGTTTCTCGAAGGCCTGGCGGCGCGGCTGGCCTGCGAGCATGCCTCTCGTGCCGATGTCGCTTCGCTGCGCAAGGTCGCGGACCACATCTGGGAACTTGCACAGAAGAACCGCGAAGATGAGATGGGGGCCACCGATCGCGCCTTTCATCTCCAGATCATGAACCTTTCGCGCAACAAGGTTCTGCTCCGTCTCGCAGAGGGATACCGCGTGCTCGGCATGGCTGTGCGAGCTTCGCGCGATCCCCGAATCGTCCATGACGAACACCTCAAGATCGTCGATGCCATCGGCAACAACCTGCCCGACGAGGCAGAACGCCTGGCCCGGCTGCATGTGGCCGAGGCGCGGCGCATGATCGAGCAGCAGGCCGCTCGGAACGAGTTCACCCCCAAGTGGGTCGAGGACGAGAAAGAGTCGGCGCCGGTCCGCTGATGCAGGCGATCGGCTCCCACCCGTCACTTCACAGTGCCGCCCAGGCAGATTCCGATCGCAATCTCTGCTGCCATGTGTATCATGTGGCTTTGAGTTCCATGACTCATTTTTCGGGTCCGTTCTCTGGAGCCTGAGTACGACGCGTTGCCGCTGCGCGGCTGCATCGCCTGAGACGAAGAAGGCCGGCCTGTGTGAAAGAGGGTTGCCTTGATGCCCGCCTGGTCTTCTCCTGTCTTTTCCTGTTCAGTGCCCATGGGTTGCCCGATCCGGCGGCCTCACCTTGCGCTCGTGCTGTTGGGGCTGATTCTCTTCGCGTGGAATCTGGCCGTCGCGCAATCCACCACCATCAGCGGCGCCGTCTATGATCCCCGCGCCAGCAACGCACTGCCGTTGCCCAACGTGCTTGTCTATGCCTCGACCATGCCCGTCAGCGTGCCGCCCTCCGGCGTGCAGTGTCTCACCTACGCGAATCAGGTCCCCAGCGGTCCCAATGTCGTCAGCTACACCTACTCCGCGGTGGACGGCACCTTCACCCTGCAGAACATCCCCCAGAATGCCGACTACACCATCGTCATTCAGGCGGGCAAGTGGCAGCGCCAGTTCGATCAGTCGGTGGGCGCTGCGCCGGTGACTGGCCTGGTTCTGAATATGCCTGCGAACCACACCCAGGGCAGCATCCCTCGTATCGCCATCGCCACCGGATCGGCCGATGCTGCCGAGTGCGTGCTCCGCGACATGGGCATCTCCGATTCTGAATTTACCGACGACAATGGCACGGTTAACCCTGGCGGCTACATTCATCTGTACAGGGGCTCGTCGTCGTCGGGCGCGGAGATCGATGCCTCCACGCCTTCCGAAACCACTCTCATGTCCAGTTCCTCGATATTGAATGCCTACGATTTGGTCATGTTCCCCTGCGAGGGAACCGCGCGCAACCAGCCCATCGCCGCCGGCGCCACCAACCTGCTGAACTTTGCCGAGGCCGGCGGACGCATCTTCGCCACGCACTTTAGTTATGTCTGGCTCGATCCCGCCGACGCCGCGCAGTTTGGCAACGTTGCCGATTGGACCACCGCCTCTGCGAAGCAGATCGGCAGCGGCGTGGGCACGGTGCAGACTGACTTTAGCGATGGCGCGGTTCTGGCGCAGTGGCTGCAGAACTCCGGCGCCACCCTGGCCGGTTCGCCCAATCAAATCGATATCTCCGTCCTGCGCACCGATGTCGCCGGCGTCGTGGCTCCGGCCCAGTCCTGGCTCACGCTCAAGAGCGGGTCGTATAACGGGCAAACTGGAAATCCGGTTATGCAGATGACCTTCAACGTGCCCTTCGGCGCGCCTCCCGCGCAGCAGTGCGGCCGCGTCTTGTTCAACGACTACCACGTCTACAGCGTCTCCGATGCCAATGCCGTATTTCCAACCGAATGCCCGAATCCGGCCACCCACGTCATGAGCGCGCAGGAGAAGATGCTCGAGTACGCGCTCTTCGATCTGTCGGCCTTTGTGCAGCCCGTCGTGGCGCCGACGCTCAATGTGACGTTCAACCCCGGCCCGCTCACCGTAAAATCAGGCGACGCGGCCGATGAGCTCACGGTCAATGTGACCAACACCAGCGCCACCACCGAGATCGGAAACTCCGCCGTCCTCGCTTTCAGCCTTGCCGGCCTGCCTGCGCCTGTCACCGTGACGGCAATCAACGACCCTACCGGTGGATGGATCTGCTCCGTTACGACCTTGTCTTGCACCCGCAATGTCAGCCTGCCGGCAAACTCCAGCGACTCTGTCACGCTGACGCTCAGCGTGCCCTCCTACACGGCGCTTGCCGGCTATTCAGGGCAGATCACCGCGACTGTCTCCAGCGTCACCTTCTCGACCAACCCGTCCTTTGCCGGGAACCTGGTCTTCCAGCAGGCTCCGCCCATCTCCTGGGCTCAGCCCGCGAATATCGTTTATGGCACGCCGCTGGGCCTCGCGCAGCTCGATGCCGCGTCCACTATCGCCGGCGCCTTCACCTACTCGCCTGCGGCCGGATCCATCCTTGGTACCGGGCCCCAGACCCTCACCGCAACCTTCTCTCCAACCGATACCGTCGACTACACCACCGGTACCGCCAGCGTAAAACTTACCGTTATTCCCGGCACGCCAACCATTGCGCTCACCGCGTCGGCAAATCCCGTCTTCCTCACCTATGCCGTGTCCCTGACCGCCAGCCTTCCCTCCTACGCTTCGTCTGAGACCGGAACCATGACCTTCTACTCCGGTTCCAGTCCTCTGGGGACCGCGACCGTCTCCGGCGGCTCCGCTACGCTCACCACCACGTCCCTCGCCGCAGGCGCGCAGGCGATCACCGCCGCCTACTCCGGCGATGCCAACTACGGGCCAGCCTCCAGCGCTCCCATCGCTGAAACCGTACAGGACTTCACCCTCGCCTTCGCCAACGGCAACGGCAGCGTGACGACGCCGCCCGGAACCCAGGCCATCTATACCCTTGTTGTTGCCCCCACCGTCGGATCCACTCTGCCGGCCCCGGTGACCCTGAGCGCGAGCAACCTGCCTTTTGGCATGACGGCCTCTTTTGCGCCCGCCGCAGTCGCATCCGGCTCGTCGGCGGCCACGGTCACCATGACCCTGACTTTGCCCGGCAAAGCGGCCAGTGCGCGGCTGCGCCGTCCCCTCGGCCGTGGCGCTTTCCCGGTCGCCCTCGGGCTCCTTCTGCTCCCCGTTGCGGGCAGACTGCGCAAAGTGCGCGCGCGGCTCATCGTCCTGTTCATCATGGCAGCTGCGCTGGCCGCCGGCTTCACCGGTTGCGGTGTCACCACCACGCCGCACAGCTTCTCCTTCACGGTGACGGCAACTTCCGGTTCGCTCTCGCATGCCGTTACGCCTGGTCTTACCGTGGAATAATCAACCACACTGCGCCAGGCAGCATGCAGGCGTCCTGCGTCCTCGCAAGCCTGCTCCGCGATCGCGGCCCGCTCTCTGCGGCCAGGTCGGTATGCGCCCTGCAACCAGGCCGGTCTGTAGTTTGGAGAAGTGCTTCGCCTTTCGGCGGCTGAATCTGCCCTGTCGAAGCGCGCCCGCGTTGCTGGCAGCTCGCGCGCTCTTCGTGCCGATCCCGGCAGACAGCGTGTTCAAGGGACCGGCCCGCCGCGTCGAACACGCAGCGGGTCGGATTCATCGCGTCCGAAAAATACCCTTGAGAGCCGGGGGAGGGCTCACTCCTTTTGACGCGGGGTGGCGGAATTTGTTGCGGAAACTGTATCCGGCCGTCTTACATCGCAGGAGAGGGGCGCCGTGCCATCCTGCCCCGTATCCATCCGGTGTCCTGCGGCCATCTCCATCGGGAAACCCAGCCCGGCTCGGTGCTTCCATCGAGCGAAGCGCCTTACGACGCCAGATGCTTCTTCACCGCCTCGCTCACCAGGCGGCCCTCTGCCCGCACTCCTGCAGCTTGCAGCCTGGCTTGGACGGCCTTCATCGCCGTTCCCATATCCTTTTGCGTCGGCTTGTGGCCCAGTGCTCCTTCCAGCTCGCTCAGGGCCTCGGACACCAGTTGCGCCACTCCCGCTGCGTCCAGCGCCTTGGGCAGAAACTCCTCAATTACCAGAATTTCGGCCTGTTCCTTGGCCGCCAGCTCCGGCCGGCCGCCCTTGGTGAACTGTTCAATCGAGTCGCGTCGCTGCTTGATCATCGTCGCCAGCACCTGCTCGGATTCCGCCTGGGTGAGCGTCGCGTCGATCTGCTTCTGCGCGCCGCGCTTTTCGATGGCTTTGTTCATCAGCGCGGACTTCACCATCCGCAGCGTTCCGGTGCGCTCGGCGTCGTGCGCCTTCATCGCGGTAACAATCTGCTTGCTGATCTGGGCTTCAAGTGTGGCGGATTCAGACATCTGTACAAACTCCTGTGACCCGGTTGCATCGAAATATAGACAGGGACAGCGATCGTGAAAAGCCGGCTGCAATCCGTAAACAGAGCTGCAGGCATCCACGCCAAGCAATGCGGGCCAATAGGAGATTGTAATCACTTTGCGCCGCCGATGCACAATCTCGGCTTGGGGATGCAGGCGCGCAAAATTTTCAATTTCACCCCGCAAAATCGATTCTGCAGCCCCCTGCGGAACTTTATTCCCCGCTTGGCATTTATACGATTGAACGATGTTCCAGAGAGCGATGCACGGAGGTGCAAGGCCATGAGAAACTCCAAAACCATCATTGCCCTGGCAGTCATGGCGTTGGCCGCTTTACCGGCGGCCGGCGCTGATTTCCCCAGTGCGAGCGGATCCGATAATCCGCCGCAACCCGGCGCTATCAACTACATCGAAGGTGCGGCCTTCCTCGACGGCAACCCTCTGAATAACCAGAGCGTTGGCTCGGTCACCCTGGGCCCCGGCCAGATCCTCAGCACCGGCTCCGGCAAGGTGGAAATCCTGCTCACTCCGGGAATCTTTCTCCGCGTCGGCTCCAACAGCTCGATCAAGATGATCTCTCCCGACATCGAAGAGACACAGGTCGAAATCGACAAAGGCCAGGCCGGTATTGAAGTGGATCAGATCCTCCCCCAGAATATGGTGCAGATTATCGACGCCGGCGTCACCACGCAACTGATGAAGACCGGCTACTACGAGTTCAAGGCGACGCA
>JAKCDN010000082.1 GCA_021841795.1 Acidobacteriota bacterium
AGAGTAGCCCGTCAGGTGTCCGAAGCTCGCATACATCTTGTTGCCGTCCCGCCAGGTCCACGGCTGGAACCTCGTGTACAGCTCGCGCGTCATCGTGTCCGGATCGATCTTCGCCGCGTCCCGGTCGTGCAGGTCCAGTGAGAGTGTTGTGTAGTAGAGCTGCGTCCTCACCCAGTCCGCGCGGCCAAACGCTCCCGCGCGCTTCATGCTGCGGATCAGCTCCGCGGGCAGTACCTCGTCCGTCTCGTAATGTCTGGCAAAAGCCTGCAGCAATCCCTCGTCGCGGAAGAACTCCTCCAGCATCTGCGACGGCACTTCGATAAAATCCCCCTCCGTCGCAAATCCCGATAGCCCCACCCACTCCGTGTGTCCGCCCAGCAGCGCGTGCATCAGATGCCCGAACTCGTGGAAAAACGTGACCACGTCGGAGTACTGCAGCAGCCCTGGATCGCTCTCCTCCGCCGCGGGAAAGTTGCAGATCAGCGCCGCTTCGGGCAGCGCCCGCCCCCGCGCGCCGGTCACCACCGGCGCCGCTGAAAACCACTTGTTCTTGCCCTCCCGCGGATGCATGTCCAGGTAAAACCGGCCCACAAGCTGCCCGCCCTCGAACACCTCGTGCACCGTGACCGCCTCGTGCCACGCCTGCGCCTGCGCGGGCCGGAACTCGACCTTGAAGAGTTTCGCCGCCGTCTCCAGCACGCCCGCCTGCACGCGCTCGTAGGGGAAATACGGCCGCACCGACTGTGAGTCGAACGCGAATCGGGCCCGCCGGAACTGCTCGTGCCAGTAGCCGCGGCTCGTGATGTCGATCGCCTCAAGCTCCGGCTGCCGCGTCTGCGCGAACGCGAGCACCTGCGCATGTTCTTGTTGCGCACCCTCCCGGCTCGCCTCCTCCAGCCGGCCCAGAAAAGCGCGCACCTTGGCCGCTGACTCCATCATCTGGTCTGCGGTCGCCAGATCGGCCCAGCTCCTGAACCCCAGCACGCTCGCAATCTCCTGCCGCGTCGCCAGCAGGTCCAGCAGGATCTGCCGGTTCTCCGGATACGCGCGCGTGTTGTAGGCCGCAAACATGCGCTCCCGCAGCGCCGCGCTCGCGGCAAATGTCATCACCGGCATCATCTCCGGCGGGTCGGTTGAAAGCGTCACCGTCTCCGTGCCGTCCTCGCCCTTCTGCGCGGGGTGTCGGGCAATGTAATCGGCCGGCAGACCTTCCAGCTCCGCGGGCGTTGCTGAAATCGTCTTTCCGCCCTCCTGGATGTTGCGGCTGAACGTCAGGGACAGCTCGGTCGCCTTTTCGTGCAGCTCCTGCAGCCGCTGGCGTGTGGCCGTGTCCTTGTCCACGCCGGACAGCCGGTAGCCCAGCAGCGTCCGCTCCACGTAGTGCCGCGTCGCCGCGCTTGCGCCCTCCAGTTGCATGGCCGCCAGCGCGTCGTACACCGCCCGATTCAGGCTCAGCGCGCTCCCCGCCATGCCCACCCGCTGCGCTTCCATCTGCGCCTGGTCGCGGACCGCCTTGTCCGCCGCCACTGAGTTCAGGATTCCGGCCTGCGCCCCGGCCAGATTCAGTTGCTCGATCGCCGCATCGTAGTGCCGCAGCGTGTTGCCCGGTGTCCGTTCGCCCTTAACCGCCAGCAGCGCCGACAGTGCGGCCTCGTGCGCGGCCAGACGCTCGCTCACCCAGCTCGTCAGGGCCGCGGCCGACACCGCGCCGCCCGCCTCCCAGACGTGAATCGATTGCGTTGTCCCGCCCGTGGGGATTTCAGTTGGCATTGCCCGCAGATCCTCCGAAACTCTAGGTTAACAAGCCCGTTCGGAGGGCCGTGTCTTACGGTTCCGCGCCCGCATTCACCACCGGCGGCAGCGCCAGAAACTCCTCCGGCTTCAGCGCGCGCGGCGTGAACCGTGCCTCAAAGATCGCGCCCTTGAAGTAATCCCGCCGATTGATCCTCGTCCCGATCGACGAGTGCCCCTGGCCCTGCGGCGTCAGATGCAGTGTGCCCTCGCCCTGCATCGCATCCCCCACGTAATTACGCAGCATCTTGCCGTCGTATACCGCCGTCACGCGGTACCACCGGTCCAGCGGGTGCAGTTCGTCGCAGTTGAGCAGCGCCCGCGCTGATCCGTTCGACGCGGCAAAACTGTCCAGGCACCACTGGCCCTTTACGATCCGAATCTCGAACAGCATGCGGTTGCCCGTGTCCTTGCCCGTCGCCGGATCGACCTCGGCCAGATGGAAAAAACGCTGCGCCGGCGCGCCGTCCCCATCCGGACGAAAAATTACCTCCCACGTGTACTCGCTCGCTCCCGCCAGCGGATGAACGTCCACAAACAACGCATCGTCCACGCCGTTGAATGCAACCGCCTTTCCATAGGGCGAGTCCACAACCCGCGGATGCCCGAGCACATGCGTCGGATGTCCGTCGATTGCGTGAATGGAGTCGAATCTCCAGATCGTAAATTGCGCGGCCGCGGGCGATTGCGCCCATGCGCAGGCCAGCAGCAGAACGGTTGCGGCACATGGAGCCGCAATCCGGGCCACACCTCTCAGTGGAAATCTCAATTTCGATCTCTCCCTTCACTGCTCATTGCGCCTCCGGCCTCGTCCCCGGGCCGGCACATCAAGCCGTTGCATCTGGCTCTCGGTCCTGCCCGCGTGATGCCCTCGGTCCGGATGGTTCTCTACTTGCTGCTTCCCGTAGCCTGCTCCCCGATCCCTGGCGGATAGCTGTCAAAGGATCGCGCGACCGGCCTGCCCAGCAGCCACTTGTCCGCAAACCCCAGCAGCGCGTCCCAGTCCCCTTGTACCATGCCGTGCGGACGGTCGGCCCAGTTCACGCCCAGCTTGCCTGTCGCATTGAAAAATGCGTACGCTGGCCGCGCGGCAAGCATCGACTGGTAAACGCCATTCTGATTCACATTGGGGTCGTGCTCGCCCTCCAGCGCAATCAGGGGACGGGGCGCTACCAGCGCGATCAGCCAGTGCTCGTCGAACGGCAGTTTGTCCGGCTGTCCCCAGAACTGATGCAGATGCGGCGAAAACCAGTTCGGATATTTGCGCACCATCTCGGTCAGTCCTTCTTTCCCGCCCCGATCGGGCGCCGAGCCGCTGAACCGGTACGCGGGTGTTCCCCCTCCGGAGCTTGCCACCGGCGCAACCATCGCCCACCGTTCGTCAAATGCGCCCGCAATCAGCGCCGCTTTGCCGGTGCGCGAGACCCCGGTGATGATGAGTCGGTTTCGATCGATGGTCGGATCGGTCGCCAGGTAATCCACGATCCGCGACGCGCCCCACGCCCACGCCCGCAGCAGTCCCCAGTCGTAGTTGGGGTACGCCGGGAAAAAACGCGTCGTTCGATACGCCCAGCTTCCGTCCGGCAGGCGCAGCGTCGTGTCTTCGCCGCAGTCGTTGTTGTTGAACATCACCAGCGCGAAGCCGTGAGCCAGCGCCGGATTCGTCGCGGCAATCTCCTCCGCCGTGCGCGGGCCAAACGCATGCATCGGCCGCTGATTCTCGGCCGGGCCCACCACCAGCAGCGCGTCTTCGTTGTGTCCCTGGTTCGCGCCCGGCGGCAGGCGCGGCGGCGACGTGGCCCCCGGCGGTGTGCCCGCGGGCCAAACCACCGCCGGAAACGGCCCGCCCGTAGCCGGCGTGAAGATGCCAATATCCAGGCTGAGCCGCGCATCGGGGCCAAAGGTCAAATGCACCAGCCGGTATTTGACCTTGCCTTCCCGCAGTGTCTGCGTGCTCACCACCACGCCTTTCACGTTCCCCGGCGGCGGCGGAGCCTGGCCGACCGCGTAGTACTCGAGCGTCCGCTTCATCTCCGCGCGCCGCTCCTGCCACTGCTTCAGGGTCTTTACCCGCTGCCCGTTGTCGAGCGTCATCACGTCCGGCATCGCGGGCCGGTCCGGCAGTTGGTCCACCCCGGGCATGTCGGGCATCCCCGTCCTGATCGGCGGTACCGGAATCTCTTTGGGGTCGGGGCGCATCGGGATATTCGAACTTGCCGTCTGCGCGTAGATCGTGCACGCCGGCATCAATACGGCGAGCAATGCGAAGCTGCTGCGGATTGACTTCATCATTTCATTCCTCAGGGGCTCGGGCCTGGCGCCGCTTACGCGCTCTGGCGCGCCTCGATCCAGGCTCTTGCGCCGCCGGTTCTTTGTTGAGACCAATGGCTCGATGATCACTTCAGCTTGTATGGGGTTTCCGCCTCCGGCACCGGCTCGGGCGCCTTCGGCAATGTCGTCGGATCGATCTTCGCCGCGCCCTTCAAGCCTGTCCCGGTCACGTTTTCTATGCGGATCAGCGGCCCTTCGAATCCCGTCACCTGCACGTTGCGAATCACCACGTCCTTCATATTCGCTAGCGCGATGCCGGTCGCGCACGTTCCGGTCACGTTGGTCAGCGAGAAACCCACCAGCGGCTTCCGCGGGTGGATCTCCGTGGCCTTCACCAGCGCCGGCAGATTCGTGACCCGGATATTCGAGAAGTGAAACTCGCGGAACAGTGGGATTCCTGCGTCCCCCGGCACCGGGAACTCATCCTGTTTGCCGCTGTTCAGGTTGTTCAGGCGCAGAAATCCCTGCTGCGCGCCCGACGCTTCAAAGTCGTTCACCACAATGTTCTCTACAAACGCCCCGCGCCCCGGCCGGCTTTTGATGTAGATGGCGTGGCTGCGCGCGCTCAAGCACTTGCAGTGCTCGATCACAACATTGCGAATGCCCGCTGAGGTCTCGCTGCCGATGCCGATACAGGCAAAATACCGGTCGCTGAAGGTGCAGTTTGAGATGCGCACGTCTTCGCACACGCGATCGATCGTGTTGCCCTCTTCGCCGCGGCCTGACTTGAGCGAGATGCAGTCGTCGCTGGTCTCAAACGTGCACCCGTCAATGCTTACGTGGCGGCAGGAGTCCACGTCGATCCCATCGGCGCCGCTCTGAAAAACCACGTTCTTGAAGCTCACATTCTCGCAGTACACCGGGTGCGTGGACCACATGCCGGTCTGCACCGTAAGCAGGTTTTCCACCCGCACGTCGCGGCAGTTCGTGAACTCCAGCAGCGCCGGCAGCCGCAGGTGGGCCTCGCGCTCCACCCGGCCGCGAATCGCCTCGCTGGCCACAATCCTGCCCGGGCCCGCAATGCCGATGTTTTCCGCGTCCGTTGCCGAAATAAGCGCGCTGTAGCCCTTGATCCAGCGACCCTCCCAGCGCACTTCGGTCATCGGGTAGTCTGCCATTGCGCCGGAGCCCAGCAGGCTGGCGCCCTCCTCGATGCGCAGCGTGACGTTACTGCGCAGTGTCAGCGCCCCCGTCGCGTAGTCGCCGGCCGGAATCACAACCTCGCCGCCGCCCAGCACTGCGCAGCGCTCGATTGTGAGCTGCAGTGCCTCTGTCTCCCGGCTCTTGCCGTCGCCGGATGCTCCGTAGTCCTTCACGTTGAGCGTGACCTTTCGGCCTCTGTAAGCGGTTGCCGCCTTCGCCGGTTGCCCCAGCCCCATGCCCTGCAAGCCGGCCGCGACTGGCGCCGCGGCCGTGCCGCACATCGCCGCCTTCAGGAAATCTCGCCTGTCTACCATTCTGCGCACTGTCGGGAATCCCCCGTTTCTAAAGACGTGCGCCATTCCTCGAAAGCCGCAAGTGGTCAGTCCACTGCCTGCCCGGGAGCGCCGTCCCCCGCGCGCCGCAGCCCTCAACGCGCCGCCTTCCAATCGCCGTTTCTCTCGCTTCCTGCCGCCCCAAGGGGTAGATGCAATGGTCCGGCGCGTGTTTCCCGGCCAAGTTCCGTATTGCAAACCCTTTGAAAGCCCTTTAAGATGCGTCAATTGAAGGTATTGCCACCCCTGATGCCGCTCGCCGTCTCCAGCACGCCCGAAACCCACGCCGCCCCGGTGCCCGCCGCCCCGCGCCTGCGCGTGCCAAAACTCTGCATCGCCGTCCAGGCCGCCACCCCCGCAGAGCTGTTTTCTCGCGCGGAGTCGGCCATTAAAGACTCGATTTTCATCGAGTTGCGCCTCGACTCACTGGTCCGGCCTGTCGCCGCCATTCCCGATCTCAAAAAGCTCCTTACCCGTCACCGCGAGCTCACCCTCATCGCCACCTGCCGCCGCAAAGCCTTTGGCGGCCACTTCGCCGGTTCTTTGAGCTCCGAGCTTGAGATCTTGCAGAAAGCCGCCGAATCCGGCGCGCACATCGTTGATCTTGAAGTGGAATCCGCCGAACAGGCTACCCGTCCCCAGTTGGCCAAATTCCGTTCCGCGCTTCAGGCCGCCGGAACGGCTCTCCTCATCAGCTCCCACGACTTCAGCCGCACCCGCCGGCCCGACGGGCTCATCCAGGCCGCTGAGAAAATCGCCGCCTTCCAGCCCGACTTCGTCAAAGTCGTCTCCACCGCCCGCAGTCTGGCAGATAATCTCTCCGTTCTGCGCATGGTTCAGGACCAATCCCTCCACCAGCGCATCGTCGGCATTGCCATGAGCGAGGAGGGCGTGATCAGCCGCATCCTGAGCCCGCGCGCCGGCGCCGCGTTCACCTTTGCCTCTGCTGCTGAAGGCGCTGAGACCGCCCCCGGCCAGCTCTCCGCGCACGCGCTCCTCGATCTCTACCGCCTGGAGCAGCTCGACCAGGCCACGCGCATCTTTGCCGTTGCCGGCAATCCCATCGCGCACTCGCTTTCGCCCCTCATGCATATCACGGCCTTCCGCCGCGAGAATCTCAATGCCGTCATGCTCCCCCTCAAGGTCCGCGCCCTCGATGACCTCCTTACCATCATCCGCGAGCTGCCTCTCGACGGCGTAGCCGTGACCATGCCCCTCAAGCAGGAAGTTCTGCCCCATCTGGCCAACATGGACCCGCTCACGGCAAAAATCGGCGCCTGCAACACCCTTCGTACCGGAGCTGACGGCAAACTCTACGGCTTTAATACCGATGTGGCCGGCGTGGTCCGCCCCCTGGAACGGCGCATGAAGCTCAAAAACGCCCGCATTCTCGTGCTCGGCGCGGGTGGCGCGGCGCGCGCTGCCGTCTTCGGCCTCGTCGATCAGGGCGCTGAGGTGTATGTCGCCAACCGCACGCACGAAAAAGCCGTGGCCCTCGCGCGCAAAGCCAAAGCCCACGTGCTCAAACAGAACCTGCTCGCCAAGCAGCGCTTTGACGCCATCGTCAATACCACTCCCTGCGGCATGACCGGCATCAAGCAGCAGCTCCCGCTCAAGGAAAACGAGCTCAATGCCGCGCTGGTCTTTGACATGGTCTACACCCCCATCGAAACGCCGCTGCTCAAGCTGGCCAAAGCGCGCGGCCTTGCCGTCGTCAGCGGTATCGAGATGTTTGTGCAGCAGGGCGCCCGTCAGTTCGAGATCTGGACCGGCAAGCCCGCTCCTGAAAGCGAGATGCTGCGCGTCGTGGAGCTGGAACTGCGCCGCCGCGCCCAAGCCTGAGGTTCCGGCGCTCGACTTCGCATCAAAATCCCTCGGTCATCATCCTTGCCGCGGCACGCCGGCTCCCTGGGGCCGGTCAGATTCTCCCCACGGCGATACCGAGCCTGGATCCGGTCTGATCTACCCGACCTTGTGTTTCCTGGCGGACAGAGGCGCGTGTTTCTTCCCGGCCTTCTCCGGCTTCTTCTCTCCCGGCTCATGCATCATTGGCAGCGGCGCCATGTCCGGCCCGATGCGCTCAACCCGCGTCTCGACCATCTGGTAGTTGATCGTCCGTGGAGCCGCCGGGCGCGTCACGCCGGTCCGGGGATCTGTCGTGACGTCGCCGCTGCTCGACAGCTCGAAGCTGAATGCGGGCAGCGCGCCCTTGGCCGTGTCCTGCGTGTATACGCGAACCGGAAGGTAGCCCTGAATGGGATGCAGACGGAACGCCGTCTCGTAGCGGTGGTGTTTCAAGCTCCAGGTAAAGACCCGCACCTGGTCGAAGTCGTACGGCAGGCCGTATTTGGGCGTGCTCAGTACCATCAGGTACTCCGGGATCTCGTGGTTCTGCAGCGTCGGGTCGGGATCGTTGACCTTCGTCAGCACCCATGCGCCCACAATGCGCTGGCCCTCCGCATACTGCGCTACGTCGTCCGGAACGTCCACATCCAGACGGCTCGCAAGCAGCCAGCCCACGTGGCCCTGGCTATCGCGCGCCAGCCACCAGTCTTCCATGTCGGGCGGTGCGGATTCTTCCGCCTCCGCGGCCGCGGGCGGAGCGGCCGTCTCCGGCTTGGTCTTGCCTGGTCCCGGCGCGCCCGTGCCGGACGCAGCGCCCTGGGCGGGCCTTGCGGCGTTTGCATGCGGCGTCGGCCGGGCCGATTCAACCGGCTTCTTCGGAGCCGATGCGCGCGCCAGCAGTTGCACCCTGCTGTTGCCCGGAATCAGATAGAACCGCTCCGTCTCCCGTCCGGGAAGCAGATGCATTGCCAGGTCGTCACGCAAAGTCGCCGTGGCTGCCACCGGCGTATCCTTGTTCTCGGCCGCCAGTTGCGTGAAGCCTGCATAAGTCTCTTCGTCGATGACGGCCCGCTCTTCGATCCAGCCAATCTGGTTCTTTTCCGTCTGTACCTTGAAAAAACGGCGCGTGTGCTCCAGCACCTCGAGCGCCTGCCCGTTCACCACCTGGCACACGCGATTTGAGACCGGCGCCACGCGGTCGTGCAGATAAACGGGCCGCACCGAGGCCACGTACACCATCGCATGCTGTTCTTTGTGAATCCGGCCGCATCCCGCAACCGGAAAAATCCCGCACAAAGCCGCCAGCAATGCCCCAGTAACCGTTCCGTAGCGCCGGATGAAAGAGAGCAGAAAAAATGGAAAACGAGTCAACACAAACCCCGTCGGTTGCCTTGAGAATACCATTCTCGGCTCGCCGCCATCGTAGCTGAGCGCATCGCATTCGGCTCGCGCGCACAACCGCAGGTTGCAGAGAATGCTTGGGTCTGCAACGCTTCGCGCCGCCACAAAACCACGTCCCTTGCGCCTGGCAATCGGTTTCTGTGCTTACGGCAGCGCCGCCACCGCCACCGCTCCAACCGGGTCAATCCCCGTGGATGTGGTGATCGCGGCCGTAAGCGCTCCCGAGCTCATGGTGTACGCTTCAAGATCCGGATCGCCGCTCGTAGTGGAGCCGCCATTTGAAACCGCCAGCAAAAAACTGTCGTTGCTGTCCTCGGCAAGGCTCACAGGCTCGATGCCTGCGGCAATGGTACTGCCTGCGGCAATCGAATAATTCGTTCCTGAAACTGAAATCGGGAACCACGCAATATTGCCCGCGCCTGACGTGCCCTGGCCGTTGGCCACATAAACGTAATCTCCCGACGCTGCGGGGAAAACCGCATTCGGCGCCAGTCCCCCGGATGCAAACGGCGATCCCGTGATCTCTGTAGGAATCGCGCGTGGTATGCCCGTCCCCAGCGAACTGTAATTGAAGACCCGCAGCCCTCCGGAGTCGGAGCTCGCCAGCGTCTCGCCTACGTAGAACAACCGGTTCGTCGGATCGACAGCCACCGCCAGCGACGAGCCGTTGCTGTTGTCCACCGCAATCAATCGCGCCGTCGCTCCAAATGGAATTGAACTGCCGGCATTGAAAGGCATCACCATGGTGCCGCCCGCGCCCAGTGCCGCGAACAGATTGGTTCCGTCCGGCGACAGCGCCATCTGATTCACCGTTGCATTCACAACGCTGAAAACCTGATACGGCGGCGCCCCGCCCACACCGGCGTAAGCGCCCGTTAACGCATTGATCGGGATTGCGTTGAACTGCACCTGCCCGCTGTTGGGCACAAAAGCATCGATCAGCCAAGCCCCGTTCACCTGCATGGCCGCTGGAATATCGGAGGAAACCGGCGTGCCGTTGTTGCCGATCGTCAGGCCTCCGCCCGACTGAACGCTGTAGAGATAAATCCCGCTCACCGTCCCCACGTAAAGA
>JAKCDN010000083.1 GCA_021841795.1 Acidobacteriota bacterium
CGCGGAGTTCAATCGCATGCGGGCGGAGGAGCCAAAGGCCGCGCCCGCCGACTGGATGGCCACGAGCCTTTGCTATGCGGCGCTGACGGAGCCGCAGGCGACGACGGCGCTGCAGCCGGCGACGGGAGATGCGAACCCGGCGCTGTCATTTCCTCCCACGCTGGAGGCTGAGGCCGACGGGATATCGACGGTGCAGTTTGTGGACTTTGCCGCGCCGCAGAGGCCGATGCAATGGACGATCAGCTATGACGCGGCGGGGCAACTGCTGCGGACGCTGCACGAGCCGATGCCGTTGTTCGCGACGCGGATTCTGCCCTAGTAGGCAGCCTTGCGCTGGGGATACCAGGTGAGCTGAATATTGGTGGTGGTGACGGTCTGCGCTCCGGGAAGATAGATGGGCGCCTTGTAGCGCTCGACGGCAAAGCGGCCGTCGATCTCAAAGTCTTTGCCGATGCGCTTGACGGCGCGCAAGGCGAAGTCGTTGAGGGTGGTGCCGCCGGGGATGAAGTTGTTGACGGCTTTCTGATTGCGGGCGCTGATCTGGAGCCACTCGTTGCCGCTGAGGTGGTAGGTGATCCAGGCCTGTCCGCCCTTGTCCTCGCGCCCGATCCAGTCGCCGAAGAGCTGTCCCTGGTTGGTGTAGCCCTGCTTCTCAATCTCTTCAAAGTACATGAACTGCCCGCCGGTGCTGCGGTTGGTGGGGGGATCGGTGGAGGCGCCTTCAAGGCGGAGGTCGAGGCGGGGAATGCCGGGAAAGTGAGAGAGATAGATGCCGGGGCGTACGGCGGCGCGGCGGGGCGCGTCGATGGGCGAGATGTCGTCGTGGACCTCGGAGTCAGAGTAGAGGGTGATCCAGTTGCGCAGGTAGGGCAGGCGCCAGGAGAAGTCGAAGGCGCCAAAACGGGCGCCGGGGTCAGAGGAGTTGCCTTTGTTGGCGCTGGTTCCGGCGGTGACGCTGAAGAAGCTGCGCAGGAAGGAATGGAGGTTGACGCCCTGATGGCCGTGGCCGCCAAACATGGCGGTGCGCTCGAAGCCGAACTCGAGATCGCGGTAGGGGCGAAAGCTGATTTTTTCGACGTGGACCCAGGGATCGCCGGGGTTGATGACGTTGTCGGCGCCGGAGGCGGGATTGAGCAGGTAGGCGGGATTGGGCATGAAGGTGTGCCCGCGGAGCGCGCCGATGAGGAACTCGTAGCGGAAGGGCCCGGTGAGCAAGGAGAGCCCGGGAACGTTGAGAGGCTCGATACGGTTGATCTCGAAGGCATAGAAGTTCTGCGCGTTGTTGGAAAAGGCCATGCTGGCGCCGCGCGCGGGTCCGAGCCATTGATCCTGTTTGCCGAAGGAGATGACGTGGTCGAGGAGCTGAAAGGAGAGATAGGCCTCGAGAAATCTTCCCTGCGCGGCGGAGGCGATGGGGCCCTGGGGGATAGTGGTCTGGTTATAGACGGCGGTGGTGGGGCCGTAGGGCGGAGTGGCGGAAGGGATGAAGTAGAGGGTGTCGTCGATATTGGAGAGTTGCTGCGCGAGCGCGGCAGAGTAGCCGGCAGCGGAGGGCGCGCCCTGGAACTCGCCGCGGAGATAGAGGGCGAAGCGGCCGGCGGTGGCATAGCCGCTGATGCCGGAGTAGTTGTTGAAGCCGCCTTCATAGGGCCGGCCGTAGTCGTTCACGATGGTCTGGCCGAGATGGTAGCTGTCGTCGAGGGGCGTTCCGCTGATGCCGCGGAAGAGGCTGTAGATGGACTCGATGCGCGCGCCGCCGGGAACGGAGCCGCAGGGGCCCTGCATGTCTTGGTGCAGCTCGTGATTCAGGGCGAGGTAGATGCGGCGGGCCTCAATGGCGGCGGGATCGCCGCGGTCCTCGCGATCGACGATGAGCGCTCCGGCGTGTTCGAGCATGTGCATGAGGCCGGCGCGGGTCCAGGGGCGAAGGCCGAGATAGACCGTATCGACGTAACCGAGCGAATAAAGGCGCAGCATGGCGGGATAGACCCAGCTATCGACGGGGATATAGGGGGAGCCGAGCTGCGCGGGACCGCAGGGTGCGGCGGCAAGCGGAGCGGCACCGACAAAAGCGGCGAGCGCGGATGCAAGGAGAGCGGCCATGAACCCCGGCCTGTTTTTAATCATCATCTACCTCATAGATTAGACGGTATGGTTTTCCCGGAATGGGATGGGGCGCGACGGAGACCGGAGCAGACGTCGGTTCCGGCGAGGGCGGGGCGGATGCAGGTGCGATTGCACTTACGCAGCGCGGCGGCGAGCAGCCGCGGACAGAGACGCGGCGGCGGATGCGGACTTCCTCTTCCGTTCAAGCCGGAATGCCCCAAAAGTGCGGTAGGAGAAAGGCTGAATCTGGATTACCCTGAAGGAGCTGAAGCTGCCCCACCGCGCGGGTTCGCGATAAAGAATCCACGCATTTTGCTGAAGACCTGGTTGGCTTACGCACGTTGAGCAGGCAGTGCGATTGGAGAAGTCCGGATGATTTGTTTTTTGTGCCGATCGAACAATATGCGACTGTCGCGCATTCGACTGGCAGATCTTCCGCGGCTGCTGCAACTGGAGTTTCCGGTGCGATGCCGCAACTGCTTTCGGCGGACGTTTGTGAAGCTGGGGGAAGCGTGGCCGCTGATCACGGGCAAAAAGGCATCGAGCCCGCGGAATGGCGAGGGGCGGCCGGACGGACTGGCACGCTGATGGCGCGGGGCGCGAGGCCCGATGGCCAGCGACCGATTGCAGAGCGGGCGAAGCGCGCGCGGCGGCGCGGAATTATTCATGACATTCAGCGCGAGGGTTTCTGACGCGGGATTTGACCTCGACCGCGGGCGATCCGCTGTAGACTTTCCAGGGCTTGAGATCGGAGACCGCCAGCGAGGCGAGTCCGAGGACGGCGCCTTCGGCGACGTGCACGCCGGGAGAGACCGAGGCGCGGGCGCAGATCCAGGAGTAGGCGCCGAGGCGCATGGGGCAGGAGATCATGGGAAAGTCAGGGTGGTTGTAATCGTGCGAGGCGCCGCAGATGTAAGCATGCTGCGAGACGATGCAGTGGGATTCCATGTAGAGGAGCGAAGGGTTGTAGATCTCGGCATGGTCGGCGAGGGTGCAGCAGTCTTCCGCGACGAGGTTCCAGGGGGCCCAGATTTTGCCGCTGGGGTAGAAACGACAGCCGGAGCCGATGGCGGCGCCGAAGAGGCGCAGCAGCATGGCGCGCCAGGCGTAGAACGGCGGCGGCGAGGCGCGGTAGAGCAGCAGATAGACGGCCTGCCAGAGCAGACGCCTGAGACGATGCGCCAAGGGAAACGACGGGCGATGGTAGGGATTTTCACCGGCGGCGGCCTGGATGTGATGCACGGTGCGGCGGGGTTGGGGAGTGGTTGCGCTCATCTGTGTCCCACATTATTTCGCAAAGCGGCGAAGCGGACAAATTCTGCGGGCACGTGTGCGGAGGCCGGCGGCGCGAACGACGCAGGCGGGGCAGCGCGATACCGGCGCCGATTCAGACGCGGTGATGGGCGACGTACCAGTCATAGGCCTGACGGATGCCGTCGTCGAAGGCGGTTTGCGCGGTCCATCCGAGGCTGCGAAGGCGGCTGACGTCCATTACCTTGCGGGGAGCGCCGTCGGGGCGGGAGCGGTCGAAGGTAAATGATCCGTTCCATCCGGCGACACGGGCGATGGCCTGGGCAAGTTCGAGGATGGTCATGTCGCGGCCGGTGCCCAGGTTGAGAAAGAGCTCGTCGGAGTAGTGCTTCATGACGAAGACGCAGGCGTCGGCCAGATCCTCGGTAAAGAGAAATTCGCGTCTGGGCGCGCCGCTGCCCCATAGCTCGACGGTGGGTTTGTTTTCAAGGCGGGCGGCGTGGATCTTCATGATGAGGGCGGCGACGACGTGGCCGTTGGCGGCATCGTAGCGGTCGCCGGGGCCGTAGAGATTGGCGGGCATGACGGAGACGAAGTCGCAGCCATACTGGCGGCGATAGGCGGCGCAGAGCTTGATGCCGGCGATTTTAGCGATGGCATACCACTCATTGGTGGGTTCGAGGGGACCGGCGAGCAGCGCCTCTTCGCGCATGGGCTGCGGAGCGAGGCGGGGATAGATGCAGGAGGAGCCGAGGAACAGGAGCTTGCGGACGCCGGCGCACTTTGCGGCGTGGATGACGTTGGTCTCGATGACGAGGTTCTGGTAGAGGAACTCGGCGGGGCGGGTGGCGTTGGCGAGGATGCCGCCGACGGTTGCGGCGGCGAGAAAGACGGCATCGACGCCGCGGGCGGCCAACCAGGCGTGCACATCGTCCTGGCGGAGGAGGTCAAGCTCGGCGCGCGAGGCGGTGAGGACGGTGCAGGCTTCGCGCTGGAGGCGGCGCACGATGGCGGCGCCGGCCATGCCGCGATGGCCTGCGACCCAGACGCGCTTACCGGCGAGGTCGAAGCTACTCATGACGGTGGTCCCGGAAAGACTCCGCGGCGATGACCTTGAGATCGGAAGCGACCATCTCCGCGACAAGCTGCGGGAGGGTGACCTGATGACTCCAGCCGAGCAGGCGCCGGGCTTTGGAGGGATCGCCCTGGAGGACGTCAACCTCAGTGGGCCGGAAGTAGCGGGCGTCGATGCGGACGAGGGTTTCACCGGAGGCAGCGTCGAGGCCGACCTCATCGACGCCCGAGCCGCGCCAGTGGATGACGCGGCCTACCTGCGAGAACGCGAGCTCGACGAACTGCCGGACGCTGTGGGTTTCGCCGGTGGCGAGGACGAAGTCATCGGGCAGCGGCTGCTGCACGATGCGCCACATGCCATCGACGTAGTCGCGCGCGTGTCCCCAGTCGCGGCGGGCATCGAGGTTTCCGATGTAGAGGGTTTTCTGGATGCCGAGCTGGATGGCAGCCACGGCGCGGGTGATTTTGCGAGTGACGAAGGTCTCACCGCGAATGGGGCTCTCGTGATTGAAGAGGATGCCGTTGGAGGCGTGAATGCCGTAGGCCTCGCGATAGTTGACGGTGATCCAGTAAGCGTAGAGTTTGGCCACGCCGTAGGGGCTGCGGGGATAGAACGGAGTGGATTCCGATTGCGGGGTCTGCTGCGCCTTGCCGTAGAGCTCGGAGGTAGAGGCCTGGTAGAAGCGGGTTTTCCGGTTGAGGCCGAGGATGCGGATGGCTTCGAGGATGCGGAGAGCGCCGGTGGCATCGGCGTTGGCGGTGTATTCCGGGGTTTCAAAGCTGACGTGCACGTGACTTTGCGCGGCGAGGTTGTAGATCTCATCGGGCTGCACGGACTGGATGATGCGGATGAGGTTGGTGGAGTCGGTCATGTCGCCGTAGTGAATCTGGAAGCGAGCGCCGGGGACGTGGGGATCCTGATACAGATGATCGATGCGCGCGGAGTTGAACGAGGAGGAGCGGCGCTTGATGCCGTGGACAATATATCCCTTGCCGAGCAGGAACTCGGTAAGATAAGCGCCGTCCTGTCCGGTAACGCCGGTGATGAGTGCGATTTTAGACATAGGTTGATCCTTGCAGAGGATGACAACGGGGGCGCGCGCGCGCCGGCAGGCCCCAGTTTATCGCGGCGGCCCGCGGGCCGCGATGCGGGCCGAGGGGTTGCATATACTGGGTAGGATCGCGCTACCGCGAGGCAACGAGCGAACAGCCCAACGAGGAGAGAGATGCGGGTTTTAGTGACAGGCGGCAGCGGTTACGTGGGATCGCACGCGGTGCGCGAGCTGAGCGCGGCGGGCCACGAGGCGGTGATTTACGACAACCTGAGCACCGGCCATCGCCGGTTCAGCGAGGGCTACCGGCTGATTGAAGCCGACATTGCCGACGGCGCGGCGCTGGCCGGAGCGCTGGAGGGCTGCGACGCGGTGATGCACTTTGCGGCTTCGGCGTATGTGGGCGAATCGGTGGAGAACCCGCGCAAGTATTTCCGCAATAACGTGGAGTCGGCGCTGAAGCTGCTGGACGGGGTGCTGGCGAGCAGGACGCGC
Organism: Acidobacteriota bacterium; assembly: GCA_021841795.1. Lineage (GTDB taxonomy): Bacteria > Acidobacteriota > Terriglobia > Terriglobales > Acidobacteriaceae > Telmatobacter. The sequence continues at coordinate 5,979 of JAKCDN010000083.1, forward strand.
CTGTTTATTTTTTCTTCGACATGCGCGACCTACGGCATACCGCGGACGCTGCCGATCACGGAGACGAGCCGGAGAGAGCCGATCAATCCCTACGGGGCGACGAAGATGTTTTTCGAGCAGGCGCTGGCGGCGTATTCGGTCTCGCACGGACTGCGGTCGGTGTCGCTGCGGTACTTCAACGCGGCCGGGGCGCATCCGGGCGGGGCGATCGGCGAGCTGCACGAACCGGAGACGCACCTGATTCCGCTGGCGCTGAAGGCGGCGCTGGGCACAGCGCCGGCGCTGAAGGTGTATGGCAAAGACCTGAAGACGGAAGACGGAACCTGCATTCGCGATTATGTTCATGTCTCCGACCTGGGCCGGGCGCACGTTCTGGCGCTCGACTATCTGGCGCAGGGCGGAGCGACGACGGCGATGAACCTGGGCACGGGCGAAGGCACATCGGTGGCGCAACTGATTGCCGCGGTGGAGCGGGTGAGCGGGCGAAGCGTGCCGCACACCTACGTGGAGCCGCGCGCGGGCGATCCGCCGGCGCTGTTTGCCGACGCGGCGCGGGCACGCAGCGTGCTTGGCTGGCGACCCCGGTTCGACCTGCTGGAGACTCTGCGCACGGCCTGGAACTGGGAGCTGAAGCTGCAGGCCGGCGGCTACCGGATATAAGCCGGGTTGCGCGGGGCGATGGCGCGCAGGCGGGAGCCCGCTACGCACGACGGTAAAAGCGCCCGATCAGGGTGGCGAGAGCGCAGGCGAGGCGCTTGCCGCGCAGTTGAAGCGGAGCATAGGCGCGGATGGGCGCGTCGGCGTGCGCGAGAAACGACTTCATGGCCGCGGAGGGCGGCGAGCCGCGGAGGGCACGGGCGAGGAACGAGCCGCGCCAGGGCTTTTGCCCTACGGCATGGTGCATGGCCGTGGATGCTCCATAGATAAAACCCATGCCCTGCGGTCCCAGCGTGGAAAGCGGGTGTCTGGCGTACATGACGGCGATATTCAAGGCGTCCTGATCGACGATATTGAAGGGATTTTCGCGGCTGCCGTGGGCCAGTTTTCCGAGGTCGCAGCCGAGCGATTGCGCGCAGAGGATGAGGCGGCTCCATTGCTCAAGGAAATCCGCGGCGGCGGCGGGGACGCCGACCATGCCGGCGTTGTAGTAGTGGTTTACGGCGCGGGGATCGTGAAGGCCGAGGCCGGCGGCAATCTGCATCCACTGGCGGCGCAGCGGGGCATCGGCGGGAAAGACGTTATCGACGATCTCCTGGCAGAGGGCGATGCCGTGGCGCTGCCAGTTGCTGAAGAACGCCCAGCTTGACTGGAGAAAGATGTCGGGATCGAAGTACCAGAGGTAGGACGCGGCGCGGGCTTCGCCGGCGAGGAGGCGCAGCATGAAGTCGGGCTTGTAGTTGGTCAGGTGGATGGAAGTATCGAGCTTGAGGAAGATGATGCGGAGCTGCCCGGCCACGCGGAAGGCATGGGCGACGCCGGGAACAGGCTCCAGGCGGTCGGTCCAGGGCGGCAGCGGGCCGCGATAGCCCGCCCAGAGGTCGCCTGCGAATCCGGCGCGGACGAGGGAGTTGACGAAGGCGGCGAGGCCGAGATGATAGTCGCCTTCAAAGAGGGTGCAGACGGCGGTTTCGGCGTTGTGCGGATGAAGCGCGCTGCCGGTATCACTCATGGGAGCCATCCTTGCATTGCTCGAGTATGCGGGGCATGCCGTATTTATAAAGGACATGGCGAACGGTGCCGGTGAAGTGCCGGGCCGCAATCGCGGAGTAGTCTACATCTTCCTCCCAGTAGAACTGGCGGCGATTGCTGATGACGTAGCGGGCGGGCGGCAGGGCGCAGGCGCCGGACTGGCGCAGCATGATGCTGAGGACGGTCTGCTCCGCGTACCAGGTGGTCCAGGATGGGGGCTGAGCCGCGAGGATGCGCGCGGCGAGCTCGATGGGAAGCGAAGCCTGGGGGAGGAAAAGAAAACCGCTGTTGAACCTGGGGAGCAGGTCGAGGCCGAGGCGGTTGGCGCTGCCGACGACGGCGGGGTCGCGCGCGCCGTCAACCTCTTCGGCGAAGTAGCAGGCGGTGTTGGCGGCGATGGCGCGCAGCAGCTCATGGGGGCGGCTGAAGGCGAGGACATCGAAGTCAGAATAGAGCAGCGGGCCGCGACGGGAGAGCGCGAGAAGCAGGGCCAGCTTGCGGCCGGTGGGATAGCCGGTGAAGAAGCGTTCACACTCCGGGGCCAGGGCGCAGACTTCGCGACAGGCCCACAGGGGCGAATCGACCGCGATGCCGGGGAACAGGCGGTGCGCGGCCTCAAGATCGGGCGCGGAGAGCGCGCCATCGACGGCGATCTGCAAGACGCAGCCGGCCTCGCGGAGGAAGCGGTGCCAGCTCCACGCCGCCCACAGGGCATCGTGAAAGCCGGCGGGGGTGGTGAGAACGACAAAGGGAATGCCGCCGTCGCGGACGGGCTGCGGCGGCAACTGGGCGAAGCGGGAACGGATGGGATAACGGCGCCGCGTCTCCCACCACCAGACAGGCCTGGTGGTCATCTTGCGGAAGAGGCGATTCACGCGGAGAGAGCTTTCATGAGGGTATTTTGTACGCGGCGGAGACGCACTGCCGGAGCGCCGCAGGCGACGCCCGGAAGCACGAGACCGATCAGACGGGCCGAACCAGCTCCGGGACCAGCTTGCGGAGGAGGGTTTTGCGCGCGCTGACGAACGACTTGAGAAATCTGATGCGCAACTGGCGGCGCGCTTCAAGGCGCAGCGGGCGATCGAGACGCGGGTCACGGGTGAGACTGCGGAGCAGCGCGTAGGGCTCGAGATCGCCGCGCACGTTGTAACGGGTGCTCTTGGCGTCATCATGCTGACGGTAGTAGCCGGTGATGGACGGGACGAGCCGATAGTGACAGCCCTCAAGGGAGAGGCGCCAGAAGAACTCCTGATCCATGGCGAAGTGCAGATGGTCCTGGAGGAAGAATCCACGGTCGAAGATGCGGCGGCGGAAGAACATGCTTTGATTCATGACGCAGAGCTGCCGCAGCATGCGCCGACGGGAGAACTCGCGGCCGCTCTCGAAGAGCCAGGGGGGCTGACAAAGGTGTCCCTGGAAGCCGCGGACGGCGCCGTGGAGGATGTCGGAGCCGGGATGGCGCGCGGCGGCCAGCGCGGCCTCGCGAAAGGCGCCGGGGCCGTAGAAGTCGTCGGAGTTCTGCCAGCCGATGAGCTCGCCGGCGGCGAGGCGGAAGCCGCGATTGGCCGCGGCCGACTGGCCTTCGCCTTTTTCCACGATGCAGCGGACCCAGGGGGAGTAGCGCGCGAGGAGATCGAGGCTGCCGTCGGTGGAGCCGCCGTCGACGACGATGTGCTCGACGGCGGGATAGCCCTGGAGGAGGATGGAGCGGATGGTTTCCTCAATGAACGGCTGTTGATTGAGGTGGGGGGTGACGATGGTGATGGCGGGCCAGGGAGCTCCGCCGGGCATGGCAAGGGGAAGCGGCTCGGAGGCCACGGTCCAGGGCCATCCGGACTTGCCCTGCGGCGGCGCGGGCAGTTCATCCAATGCCGGGCATTTGATCATGAGGGAATTTCCCGAGGTGCGGAGGCCGCGGCCGGACAGCCGCGGCCGCTGGGAAGGATACGCCGCAGATTCCAAGCGTGGCGGAGGCAGACGGCGTTGAGAATGGCGAGCAATCCGACATATTGCAGAAAGCTGACCAGGGGCACATGGAGGTTGCAGCGAAAGGCGATGGCCGGGCCGGCGAAGCCTACGACCAGAATGACGCAATACAGGGCCCAGCGGCGTGGGGCTCCGGCCAGAGCGGCGGCGAGGATGATGAGCACGGGAACAAGGATGGTGAGGTCGCAGTAGGCGAAGCGCTGGGGCGCAAAGAGCTCAAGATTCAGGGGCGCGAGAAAGA
>JAKCDN010000084.1 GCA_021841795.1 Acidobacteriota bacterium
CGGGTTCCGGGCAGAGTGATGTCGATGGCTTCGGCCCTGAGAGCCGCGTCGCTGGGACCGCCGCCGGCTGCGCCTTCGAGCAGGGCCTCGACGAGATCCTTGAGCAGCTTGAAGCGCTGGCCCACGGCCTTTTTGGCCTCTGGAGGCGCAGCCTTGAGCCACTGGCCCGAGACATCGTTCAGCAGGCCCTGTTTGCGGCCGAGCCACTTGAGCCGGAAAGCCTCGGCATCAAGCGCCGCCGCGTCCGCGCGGGCCTGCGCTTCCAATAAGGCAAACGCCTGTTCGAGCGCAGCCTCGTCAAATGCCGTCAGATGGGGTATCGCTTCGTTCGTCATGCCGAATGTTCAGGATAAACTACCGCGCGGCGCGATCTCGCGCATTCCGCAGCGCGTAAAAACCTGTCATTGCCAGCCCGCCCTGACGCACCACGGCCCGGAGTCCACTTGGAACTCCGGGCCGGTTTTGTCCGCCAGTCAGACGATCTTTATGCTGCTTTGGCCTTGGCCTGCTTGGCCTGTTCCACGAGCTTGGTAAAGCCGGCCGCGTCCTTGACGGCGATGTCGGCCAGGATCTTGCGGTCAAGCTCAATGCCGGCCTTCTTCAGCCCATTGATGAACTGCGAGTAGCTGGCGCCGTTCTGCTTGCAGGCGGCGGCGATGCGCACGATCCACAGCGAACGGAATTGGCGTTTCTTCTCGCGGCGGCCCTTGTAGGCGAACTTCAGGCCGCGCTCGACAGCCTCCTGGGCTGCCTGGTAGAGCTTGGATTTGGTGAGGAAATAACCGCTGGCTCGTTTGAGAATTTTTTTGCGGCGGTCACTCCGTTTTGTGCCACGTTTTACGCGGGGCATGGTGGGTTCTCCTTTTTGCGTTGCAGTTACGCGGCTGGAGGCAGGTAAGCCTCTTCACTCGCTCAGTTCTGGCTTAACCTCACGCCGGCGCGAACGCATTCCGCACCGAGCGGGGGCCGAATCATCAGCCCTCTTGCCGTGGCGCAACCCTTATCGAAAAGGCTGCCCCACGCAGCGGTTAAGCGTAGGGGATCATGCGCGCCACCTTCGCGTGGTCGCCATCAGAGACCAGCAGGGTCTTACCCAGCTTCCGCTTGGTCTTTGGCGCCTTCGAAGTAAGGATGTGCCGCGTCTTCGTCTGGCCCCGCTTGATCTTGCCGGTGCCGGTCTTGGAGAAGCGCTTGGCCGCGCCCGAATGGGTCTTCAACTTAGGCATCTTATTTTTCCTGGTTTTGGAGCAATGGGCCGCTCCGGATGGCCCGGTTGACAGGGACTTCCCTGCTCTTGTGAGCCTTTACAAGTATACAGGAAGTGGCGATTTCGAGCGACTTCGCGTCCTTCGAACCGTTACTGCACCGGATCGGAGGCGGTGAAGGGCGAGCAGCAGGGCTTCTGCGTGGCATGGAAGTCCATGACCTCGGTGCGGATACCGTCGGGATCGTAGAGGTTGAGCTGGTACTTGCCGTCGAGACCGATCCTGGGCGCGGCATCGTGCTGTTCGCCGAGGCGATGAGCGGCCACGAGGGTGTTAAAGACGGCGGGAACGGAGACGACGCCGATGGAAAAGTGGTCCATCACGCCGAGTTCGTGCTGCGTCATATCGGCGGGCAGGCCGCTGGTGCCGCGGGTCATCATGTACTCCATCCAGTCATGGCCGTCAGGACACTGCTGGCTGACCCAGTTGACCTGACCGTTGCGCCCGCCCCACCAGTAAGGCCGGAAGCCGAGCAGATCGCGATAAAAGGCGTCCTCGCTTGCACGGCTGTGGACCATATAGCCTACGTGGATGATGTGATGGCCGATGGCTCCGGGCGCATCGACCGGGGCGAGATGCGGAGGCGGCTGGAGAAACTGCACCTTGTTTCCCTCGGGATCGAGCACCTGAAACCAAAGGCTGCCGTCGCGGCCGTGCTGGACACGCGCCGGCGTCTTCCAGCCCTTGGCGGCCAGATACGCGCGCATGGCCCCGGCATCGGCGGTAAGCCAGGCGACATGGTCGAGGCGGACGATGCCCGCGTCGGCGGGCAGGGGCAACACCTCAATGAACTGGGTTGCGCTAAGGGCATAGCGCACGCCCTTTGGATTCTCCGGATCGGGCAGTTTCACGGCGCCGACGACGGTGGTGTAGTAGTGATCGGTGGCTGCCGGGTTGGAGGTGTAGACGGCGATGTGGGAGATGCCGGTGATGGCAGGCCGGGGTGATGCCGACTGGGCAGGAGCGGCAGCCGGCAGAGCCAGGGCGGCGACAATCACGGTCAACAAAGATCTGGTTTGCATGGCAGTTTCCTCACGATTCCGGGAGCCAGACCAAGATAAAACCATTCTCCGGCGCGCGCAAACGCCCCTGGCGAGCGCCGCTCGCCCGCTGACCGGGATTCGACAATTCGGACCGGCGCGACCGCAGGCATTTCCCCGGTTCCGGAAGTGAGCGGACGACGCGCACCGGCCGGCTGGGGACGGCTGACGGGGCAAAGAGAGGCAATAGTCCCCATCCATCAGACCGGGGCGGCGGCCGAAGAGGTCCGGAACGGGCGGAGTCGCGGCAGGGCGATTTTGTGGTCTGACCAATATTCGAATCAGAAATGGATATAGCCACGGCACAAGGGTTGGCGCTTCCCTTGAATGCCCCGGGGAATATCGATTGACAGATGTCCCATGGATTTGAAAGGATTTCGCCGGCGACAAGAGAGGTCTGACCAAAGCATCAAACCATGCCAACAAATGAATCTTCCGGACACTGACAAGCCGCGCGCGGGCATTTTGAACCCGGCGGCCTTTGCGCAGGTGACCACACCGGGCTACGGCAACATCAGCAGCAACGCGTTGCGCGGCCCGGCATCGTTGCATATCGACGCCCAGGTTGCGCGCATCTTCCCCATCCGTGAACGGTTCATGCTGCATCTTCATCCGGAGGCGCTCAACATACTCAACCACCCCGATTTCCGTGGCGTGGATGCCACGCGTAAACGACCACGGCAGCGCCTTCAGGCAGGTTTCCTCGGCCGGTTCGGCGAGCTTGTTCCAGGGCGCCGTCAAGGTGAGCTTCCAACCGGACCGGCACTGGATTACGTACATCAGCAGCGGCGTCCCGGCCAAGGTTTCACGGCGCCGAAACGCCCCGAAACTTCTGATCCGTTTTGATTTTGCCCCTCTACCTGTTCGCGCAAGGTGCGAGTACAATTCATCCGAACGCCCAACTCCAAAGGTGCACAACATGGAATCGAATCACAATAATCGCAGGGAGTTTCTGAAGGCCGGCAGCGCGGCCTTAGCCGCAACCGCAGTGGCACTGAATGCCAAGAGCTACGCCCAGGTGATGGGCGCCAACGATCGCATCCGCGTGGGCATTGTGGGATGCGGCGATCGCATGAAAGGCGGAGACCTGCCGGCCTTCCAGCAGCACGCCAAGGAGTTGAACTTTGAGATTGTGGCGGTTTCCGACATCTGGAAGTTGCGGCGGGAGCAGGGCGCGGACTATATCGAAAAGCTGATGGGCAGCCGTCCTGACCAGGTGCGCAACAACGACGAGCTCTATGCCCGCAAGGATGTGGATGCGGTCATCATTGCGACGGCGGACTTTCAGCATGCCTACCACGGAGCCGAAGCGGTGGAGGCCGGCCGCGACGCCTATGTGGAGAAGCCGATTGCGCATACGATGTCCGACGCGCGCCGGATTCTGGCCGCGGTAAAAAAGAGCGGCAGGATTGTGCAGGTGGGCACGCAGCGACGCTCCACGCCGGCGTACCAGAAGGCGGCAGACTACATCAAATCGGGCCAGTTTGGCGACATCGTGATGGTGGAGATGAGCTGGAACGTGAACCAGCCCGGACGCTGGCGGCGGCCCGACGTGGTGCCGCTGCTGAAGGAAGCGGACACGGATTGGAAGCGCTACTCGCTGGGCCGCAACATGGGGCCATTTGATGCGCGCAAGTATCTCGAGTTCCGGCTGTTCTGGCCCTTCTCGTCGGGGATTCCCGATCAGTGGCTGGTACACCAGATCGACACCGTGCACTGGTTCACGGGGCTGCCGCATCCGCGTTCGTGCGTGGCCAACGGCGGCATTTATCTGTGGAAGGACGGGCGGACGAACTGGGATACGATGACGGCGGTCTTCGACTACGGCCCGCTGGACGATTTGAGCAAGGGCTTCCAGGTGCAGTACACATCGCGCTTCACCAACTCGGCGGGCGGAGTGAAGGAGCTGTACTACTCGAACGGCGGCATGATCGACATGAACAAGCAGACGGTTTCGCCCACGGGCGGACTCACTGCCCACTCCGCCGCCGAGATGAACATGCAGCCCAATCTGCTGCCAAGCGTCTCGCTTGTGGACAAGGTGGAGAAGGTGGCGACCGACGCCGACACCCACGCTGACCCCATGACCTCAGCCAACATGCGCAACTGGATGGAGTGCGTACGCTCGCGAAAGACGCCGAATGCGCCCATCGAGGCGGGCTATGCGCACTCCGTCGCGCTGTGCATGAATGTAGCGGCGATCCAGACCGGCATGAAGGTGACCTTCGACGACCAGACGCAGCAGGTGATGGCCGGAGGCAAGGTATATGCGTAAGCGCGAGAACCAAGGCAGCGCGGGGACCAGGGAACAGACACAATGAGACCTTCTACGAGCATCAGACTGCAGCCGCTTCGCGCCGTTTGGGCGCTGGCGGCCATGGCCAGCCTGGCCGCTGCCGGCGCGCACGCCGCACAGGACAAGGGCGTCCAGGTGACGCCCGACCTGGCGAATCGGCGCGTCGACATCACGATCGACGGCCAGGCGTTCACTTCCTACATCTGGCCGGAGACGCTGAAGAAGCCGGTTCTCTACCCGATCGTGGATGCGGACGGCGTAACGGTGACACGCGGCTGGCCCATCGCGCCGCGGCCGGGCGAGCGTACGGACCACCCGCACCACGACGGGCTCTGGTTCAACTACAGCAACGTGAACGGCTTCGATTTCTGGAACAACTCGACGGCGATCCCGGCGGCGCGCGCGCCGAAGATGGGAACGATCGTGCTGGATAAGATCGTCGCCGCCAGGAGCGGAGCAAAACGCGGCGAGCTCGAAAGCCGTTCGACGTGGATCGACGGCAATCGGCACGCCATCCTGGCTGAAGACACTAAGTACATCTTTCAGCATGCCGGCACGACGCGCAGCATTGACCTGACGGTGACGCTGACGGCGCTCGATCACGTTGTCTTCAACGACGACAAAGACGGACTGCTGGGGCTGCGCGTAGCGCGGTGGCTGGAGTCGCCTGAAGAAAAAGGCGGAACCTTTACCGACGCGAACGGAGTGGCGACGAAGGTTGCCGCGGCGGCGAGTGTTCCCGGGGTGGCCCCGCCGACGGGCGAATACCTGACGAGCGAAGGCGTGCAGGGCGAGGCAGCCTGGTCGACGCGCGGACGGTGGTGCTCGCTCACCGGACACGACAGCGACGGCCACGTGGCCACGATCGCGATCTTCGATCATCCGGGCAACGTCGACTATCCGACGTACTGGCATGCGCGGGGCTACGGACTGTTCGCGGCCAATCCGCTGGGGCGCCATGCATTCGACCGCAGCCAGCCGCCGCTGGGCTACACGCTGGAAAAGGGCCAGAAGACGACCTTCCGCTACCGCATCGTCTTCTACACGCACGCGGTGACGGCTGAAGAGCTGAACCGCGAGGCGGATGCCTTCGCCATACCGGCGCATTAGGCGCCGGAGCGGGTGAGAACCGTTGCGTCTGCACCATCCTTCGCTGCACCTTCGAATCAAGGCGCGGAAGGATGGTGCGGGCACGATCAGGCGATGTATTGCGCGATCAGGGGCGCCAGACCGGCGACCACATTCTGCGAGGCGGGCTCGGCCGCCAGATTGCGCAACTGCATGGGGTCGGCATACATGTCAAACAGCATGGAGCCGTTGGCGGCGTTCTGCCCGAACTCAGCGTAGCGCCAGCGCGGGGTGCGAACGGCGGTGCCGTGAACGGTTTCGCCATCTTCACTCCAGATGCTGAAGGCGGGCTCGTCCCAGATCGCTTGCGGATCGTTCAGCAGCGGGGTAAGACTCTTGCCGTGGATCTGGCTGGGAAGATCCAGATGGCAGAGCTCGGCGAGGGTGCGGTAAAGATCGATGGACTGCACGATGCGCAGGCAAGGACGCCCATTGCCCGCGGCATCGGGAAGATGGATGACGAGGGGCACGCGGGTTCCTTCTTCAAAGAGCGAACCGGCCTTGGACCACTTGCCCTTTTCACCGAGCTGATAGCCGTGGTCGGCGACAAAGACGACGATGGTGTTGCGGCGCAGTCCCAGCGTATCGAGCTCGGCGAGCAGACGACCGAGATTCCAGTCAGCCCAGGAGATGGAGGCAAGGTAAGCGCGGATGACCTGCTGCGCCTCGGGCCCGGAAGCGCCGCGGCCGATGAAGAGATCGGCGTTACGGGGACGAATGGCGGCCTTGGGAAAACCCGCAGGAACGGTGGGCCAGGCGGCGAAATCGGGCGGTAGATCCAGCTTCGCGGGATCGTAGAGGTTGAAGAATCGCTCGGGAGCAGTAGGCGGGCTATGCGGTTTGGAGAGGCCGCAGGCGATGAAGAACGGCTCGTTTCTGCACCGGCGAAGGTATTGAATGGCGCGATCCGTCACCAGATAGTCGCCAGCGCCCTCGCCGTTGCCGTCGAGCACGAGAATCTGGTCGGAGTGCAGGGCGCGTGCGTCATGCGGCAGGGGTGGAACCACGCCATTGGGCATGGGAATCGGCTCGCGGGGGACGTCCATCGGACGCCCCATCTGGGTGGGATGGAAGGACTCGGTTTCGCCGTCGAAGTCCGTCCAGGCTTTGTGATCGTCGAGCCCGCCATGAAAGATTTTGCCGCTGCGAAGCGTGGTGTAGCCGTGCTCGCGAAAGAGCTGGGGCAGAGTGATCCAGTCGGGGTGCTGATCGCGAAGACCGGTGCGATTGCCGAGCACCCGGGTCTCAAGGGGTCTGCGTCCCGTGAGCAACGAAGCGCGTGAAGGATTGCACAGGGGAAACTGGCAGTAGTTGCGATCGAAGCGCACGCCCTGTGAGCCGAGCCGATCGATGTTGGGGCTGTGAACGTCGAAACGGCTGCCATAGGAGGCAAGCTCAACCCTCATGTCGTCCGACATCAGAAAAAGTACATTCGGACGGGGTTTAGGAGCATGGGCCGCGGGTGCGGATGAGGCCCCCGCAATGCCTTGAGCGTAGTAACGGCCCGTCAAGGCCCCGGATAATGCAGCTCCGACGGCTGCATGAGCGAATGTACGGCGGGAGATGGTCATAAATTGGAGCCGGCAGGCAACGAAAAATAGTGTCCGGGAGATTGAAGGGCCAGAGGTTGATGAGTCCTGGAACCGGTAGCCGCCGTGGTCTGACCCTGACAGTCAATCTAATCTTTTCCAGGGCGTTACTGTCAATAGAAAAATTGTTTTAAAATTGCAGACGGGTTGAAAATAAGACCGTTTACGAATATGCAGCAAGAGTGAATGCGCGCAGTGCTGACGCGGTGTTTTCTGTCAAATCGGCAAGGCGCGGCATATCTGCGAAGAGGAATAATTTTTCTATTGACATTAGTTTCTTGAACAACGTACCATCCTCGCCGTGGTCAGACAACCCTTTGTCCGACCATTTTTCTGGAGGCCAATGTCAGCCCGCGAAGCCTGCCAGAGAAAGGCCCGCACTCTGTACTTCGAGGTTGAACGTTACGCAAGACTCGACAACTAAAAAAATCACTATTAACGAGGACAACGCAATGCACAGAAAAACTATATTCAGGAGGGTATTGCTGCTCGGTATGGCAGTGATGCCGGCTACGGTACTTCTCGTCACACACCCACCACAGCTCAAAGCCCAGCTCGCCGGCCAGGGACAGATCACGGGCCGCGTCACGGATTCAACCGGAGCGGTCGTACCACTGGCCACAGTGACGATTACCAACGTTGGTTCCGGAGTGAAGATGGTGCGTTCAACCTCCAACTCCGGCATTTATCTGGCATCACCGCTGATCCCCGGTGTCTACCGGATTTCGGTTGAAGCGCCTGGATTCAAGACGGCAGTGCAAGACAACATCACAGTCAACGGCACGGAGAGCGTTGGACTCGACATCAAGCTCCAGGTGGGTACGGAGGCGCAGACTGTAACCGTTTCCGCGGCGCCGCCAATGATCGACAAGACGGACGCAACCCTGGGCGCGACGATGGAAAACAAGGCGTACGAAGCGCTGCCGATCCTCATCAATAACGGACAGCGCGATCCAACGGCGTTTTCATTTCTGATGCCCGGAGTGCAAGGGGGAGCCCGCTCGGGCGTCCTGAGCGGCCAGGGCGGCTCGGCTTCGCGCGTGGTTCAGAACTACATCGACGGTATTCCGGCGACTCCGCCCAGCCAGACGGACGACAATCGCACGGTGCAACTGGGAATGCCCATGGACGCTGTGGACCAGTTCTCGGTGGTCACAAGCGGCGCCTCGGCACAATATCAGGGATTAGGCTCGGAGAGCTACACCGTCAAGTCCGGAACCAGCGCGCTTCATGGCCAGGTTCAGGCATTTGTGCGCAACACGGCCTTTGATGCGTGGGACTACTTCGCCAAGGGACAAACCACCAATGCGGTGGTGAATGGCGTTGCAACCAAGGTGCCTGCGCCGAAACCCTCGGAGCATCAGGACGAGCTGGACTTCTCCGCGGGCGGACCGATTTATATTCCCCACATCGTGAATGGGCGCGACAAGCTGTTCTTCTTCGGCTCCTACACCAAGTACCACCAGACCACGGGAGTGAACCCCTCGTTTGTGTCCGTGCCGACGACGCTGGAGCGGCAGGGCAACTTTACCGAGCTCAACTATCCCATTTACGACCCCTCGACCTACACGCAATGCACCAACGCCAACGGCGGCAAGCCCTGCGTCTACCAGTTCGATGGCGCCTGGCAAGGCGTAGCCACACCCAACGTAATTCCAGCCAACGAAATCTCTCCCCAGGCGCAGTACATGGAAAAGTTCATGCCGACGCCGACCATTGGGGGGACACAGAACAACTTGCTCACCGGCGAACCTCAGGGGTTGGACAACTGGGCGCTGGCGGACAAGGTGGACTACCATCCGAACCAGAATCATGACATCTCCATCATGAACACCTCGGGCATTCGTAACTTCCTGGGATTTGACGGCGCCAGCGGACCGCCCGCGCCGTACAACGGCGGATTCTACGTCAAGGAGATCTTCTCAACGACTGTACTCAACGACACGTGGATCCTGACTCCCCACCTGGTCAACAGCCTGTCGTGGGGCTATATCCGCGGCTGGGGTTTCGTGCACAACCCGTGGATCGGGATTGCGCAGTACAACCCCGTCTCCGCCGTCGGCATCGGCAACCTGCAGCCGGGGCAGATGTCCGAGGCGTTTCCCGGGGTCGGATTCAGCAGCTTTGCTGACCAGCCGACCAGTTGGGGCAGCAAGAACAGCTACACGCAAGTTACGAACACCTACGACCTGGTAGACAACCTGCAATGGACCAAGGGCAAGCACAATATCACCTTTGGATTTGTGCTGCAGTGGAGAAACGAGAACCAGGACAACTGGGACTCGCCGACCAAGCCTCTTGGACTGAACTTTAACGGCGTCAACACGGCCGGATACACCAACGGCGTGATCGATAACACAACCAGTGGTAATGCCTACGCCAGCTTCATGCTGGGCGCGGTGAATTCGACAGGATTTGCCGTTCAGCCCTTCACCACGTTGGGCGCCCGGTACAAAGGCATCTCGCCGATGTTTGGAGACGACTGGCGGGTATCGCCGTCTCTTACCTTGAACCTGGGAGCTCGCTGGGACATCAACACTCCCTACCGCGAAAAGAAGAATCGCTGGGCATACATG